>JAJPXW010000329.1 GCA_021205255.1 Burkholderiales bacterium | reverse complement strand
GTTGGAGAGTTACGTTTTCAGGAATTGGGAAAACAATTCTAGATAGAAGATATTGCTTTCGTTTTTCTGGTCCAAACTGATCTTTTATGTATTGGTCAATTTCTCTTTCTGGAATCTTAATTTGCTCGTCCACTTCTCTTTCACGCAATCTTTGTGTCAAGATTTGCGAGCGTACTTCAACTCGGAAGCTCTTCATTGAGATTCCATCCAGAGCCAAACGTCTTTCAAGTTCAGGCACGGAAAGATGGTTGTTATTAGCTATTTGCTCAATTGCCATGTTGAGCATGCTGTCATCAACTCTGACACCCGTCTCTTTGGCCTTCTGTTCAATCAATCTTTCAATATGATGCGCTCTAGGATCTGATCCCGAAGTGCATCCATAGGGGGTAATGCGATGTTTTGGCGACGTAAATTAAGTGCGGTCTGATGAATACGTTGCTGAAGCTCTACCTCAGTTACAACATCGTTATTAATAACGGCAGCTATGCGATCAACAGGAATAAGTTTTGATGGAGTCTTTGCAACTTTAGTTACAGCAGGTTTAGTTGCCGTTTTTTTATGAGTAGTTGTCGCAGCCATAGATGCAGTGCTCAAAGCAAAACATGCGGCTGCAAGAAGGAGTGCGATTTTTTTCATATGAATTTTATTCGTAATAATCATATCGACCAACTTGTTGAGGCTCAGGTCCAATTGGTCTATAACCAGTAATACTTTCTCGAAGTGCTTCAATTGGACTAGCACCAATACCTCCAAGTCCTACTAGCTCTATTTCAAAGTAAAAGCTTGTTCCATATCTATCACCTGACTTAGCATAGCGCTGGAAAGCTGTTCTTAAAATCCAACAGCCTTCGCGATATTCAAGTCCAAGAACAGCATCAACTATTTTGTGGTCTCTTAGCGACCAAGCATATCTTCCTAAACCGTATATATCCTTGGTGAAAGGCCATTGGAAAGAGAAGTCGATTTGTCTAATGTTGGTGTTGTAATAGGCCTCACGGGTATCATTTGGATTGTAGTTATATCGATAATAGAGGGAGACGACAGAACTAGGCTTAGGGTTATAACGGAATCCAGCTGTCATCTTGTTAAATCTACTTAATGATGTCGAGTATTGAGCTGAGAATTCTGCTCTTAAACCCTTTAACAAAGTAAATTCCGTTGAGCCAATAATGTCGCTTCGACGTTCATAGTCCGTATTTTCTGCCCAGTAAAGTCCAACCTTTTGGTTATCAAAATAATACCTTTGGCCAATTCCAAATAGAAACCACTCTTCACCTGTTTCAGAGTCTAAAAATTTTGTGGAAAGCGCTGCCGTAAGCTGATTAGCTTGGGATATCCTATCGTAACTTGTAAATTGATTGGCATAAAATAAAGAGGCAAAAGAAACATCAAATGTGCTGCTTTCAAAGTTAGGTAAATGCGTTTGGTCTCGATAAGGAATGTAAGCATAGTAAAGTCGAGGTTCTAACGTCTGTTCCATATCCCTGCCCAAAAGCTGGAATTCCCTCGATAAAGTGATACCTGCGTCAAGTGTGTAAATAGGCAATGTCCTATGGCTATTTTTATAAATGTCTACAGACCCAGAATTATATTTAGTACCTGTTACATCCCCGTACCAAGCTGCTACGTACTGAAATTTAGGTGTAATAAACCACCAACTGCCTTCAAGTGGATAACTGAATTCGGTGTTCCAAAGTAATCGATTACCATCCCCACTACGTGATTTACCTCTAGGAATGGTGCTTGTACCCCAAATATTATCACCAGCTCTAAAATGGGTAGCAACTACTTCAGATGATGCTGAAAGTCCATGAAAATCAGCCACAAAGCCACGTAACCTATATTCAGGCACTTTCATGTAAGGCTGCTCTACATAGTAACCGTTTGGCCGTAGCGTTTGGTTTTTGTAAATACCTAAGGAAGTGCTCCAATACCTCTGCCCATAGCTTAACCAAATATTCTGTCTGAAGACGTTATCCCCAGAGTCACGTATGTCGTTAGAAAAGTCCTCTCTATAGTCATTATCTGAGAATTTGGTATAGTCCAACCCTAACCGGATTCCACCTGGAAGTCTTTGCGTGTGTTGCCAAGAAAAGGCGTAACGATTCCTGCCAGTTTCATGGTCATGCCACATAATGTCGTATTGAACTTCACCAGCGAACCAAGGTTCTAAGTACCTGAAATCATTTCCAAAGAGAATGCCTCTCTTTGTCATAGGATTTAAGTCAACTGTGTAATCGTAATTAGGTGCGATATTCCAATAGAAAGGAATTTCAGCATTGAAACCTTTGTCGGAATTAAAACCCACTTTTGGAGCTAGGAAGCCACTTTGTCTTTTATCTGAAAGGGGGAAAGTAAACCACGGCGTCCCAAATACAGGGATATTGGCAAAATAAAGTACAGTATTTTTTCCATACCCCACTTCATCATCAAAATCTAAATCTAGAGTACTGGCTTTTATATACCAGGATTCATCTCCTTCGGCGCAAGTGGTTACAAATGCATTACATAGTTTAGCCTGACCCTCTCCTTCAATATCTATTTCATTAGCCGTTCCTCGCAAAGATATGGGTACATAGCGAAACTTAGCATTAGTGATCTTGCCGGTACCAGCATCTAATCTATAAACAAGTTCAGGAGCTTCAAATTCTGATCCGCTTCTAGCAAGGAAGGCATTGCCTATAGAATTGACCGTGTCATTCGCTAATGTGTAGGTAATGACATCGCCTTTGAGGACTGCTCCTCCTTTACGAACTTCGGCTTCATCGGTCAATATGTATTTTTCATCTGGATAGACATCCAAGCGATAAGCATTTAAATAGGTATTGGTATAGTCGCGTTCTGTCGGAGCTTTAGTATCCAGTTGTCGAGTTTGGTTTAATCGAATTGGAGATGTAGCTTCAGGTGCTAGGTATTGCGCTTGTACAGAATGTGGTTGGAATGATAGACAAGCCACCATTACAGATGCGAAAAGTGTAGAGCACCTAAACTTCTTGCTTACCATTGTTTCGCTCTGTTAAATCCAATAATAGTTGTTGTTATGGGTTGAGTTCTTATTTTGAGCAGTTCGATTATATAGATTCGAGCAGTTGATTTAATTAATGGGCATCAGTAACTTCTAGGAGGTGTAAATGGCTGAACGGGATAAAAAACTACAAAATTGGGTAGAGCAAATTGCTGGTAAGTACGGGTTAATTATTAGTTCTATGAAATCGGCCTCTTCGGATGCTAGCTTTAGAAGCTATTACAGAATTCAGGGCAATGACTCTACTTACATCCTTATGGATTGTCCTTCTTCAGCTGGATCTATTGAGCCTTTTATAAAAGCCGATAAGGTATTTGCCGATGCTGGTTTAAACGTTCCTAAAATTTACGAAGAGGACAGTGAACAAGGTTTCTTACTTTGCTCAGACTTAGGTTCAGTTACTTATCTCGATATCATCTCCAATCAAAACGCCAAAGAATTGATGAGCGATGCCACTGATGCATTAGTCAAACTACAACTAGCTAGTAAACCTGGAGTATTTCCAATTTATAGCGAAGGCATTCTTTTAACGGAGCTGGAGCTTTTCCCTCAGTGGTACGTTGCCAGACATCTAAACTACAAGATGACACCTAAAGAACATGAAGTTATGACT
>JAJPXW010000319.1 GCA_021205255.1 Burkholderiales bacterium | reverse complement strand
AATACGAAACACAAGCCAAATACCACTACTTGTCCAATTAAGAAAGAAGCATATTCCTTTCTTCCGGCTCTACCCTGATAATCGGAAATCCGACTTATCGCATATTTAAACCATTCTTTTATGACAACAGGTTTCAAAGAGTGTCTCCTTCTATAAACAATTTATCGCTATAGGGGGAGAAGCGGGGTGAAAAGCGTTTGTTACGGGCATCCACTTAGAAAGGCAACATAGATTGGCACCTTTCAGTAGACCGTAATCAAATAGAGTGGAAACTTAATGGAATAGGAAGACCTGGAATTAAAACAAGCCTTCCTATTAAGAGATAAAGTTTAAGGAACCATGTCAGAAATTTCGTCTCTGCGAACTTTCTTCACTAAGTCTTCGCGTTTTACGCCAAGGTACAAAGCAATTGCTGCCGATACGAAAACTGAAGAATAGACACCAAGCAAAATACCGATAGTCAGTGCCAGGGCAAAATAATGAAGAGCAGGACCACCGAAAAAGAACATGGCTAAAGTCACCATCAAAGTCGACGAGTGAGTAATGACTGTTCTTGAAATGGTCTGCGTAATAGCGGTATTGACTATTTCAACTGGAGTGCCTTTACGCATTTTTCTAAAGCACTCGCGGCATCTATCGAAAATAATCACCGATTCGTTCACTGAATACCCTAGTACTGCCAAAACCGCCGCTAGCACCGGCAAGGAGAATTCCCACTGGAATAGCGAGAAAATGCCTATAACCAAAGTACAGTCATGCATATTGGCAATAATGGCCGCCACAGCAAACTTCCATTCGAACCGGAAGGCCAAGTAGATCATTATTCCAATGATGACCAGCACCAGGGCGGTAAAGCCATCAGTAGCTAGTTCCTCACCAACTTGCGGACCGACGAATTCCGTTCTTCTAAGCTGGGCCTCAGGCGCATCCTTATGGATAGCTTGCATGACTTCTTCACTCATTTGAGCCGAAGTCTTACCCTCCTTTAGAGGCAGACGTATTTCGATATCGCGGGCCGTACCGAAATTCACTATCTGTATTTCGCCTCCAATTGCCGTTTCCAGCTGGTTTCTAAGCTCCTGGACCTCAACTGCCGATGGAAAGTTAACTTCCATCACCAGGCCGCCGGTAAACTCGATAGAGAATGCGAGGCCTCTAAAAATGAGAAGTAGAACAGCAATACCGAACGAGATAAAAGAAATCGCATTCAGTATTTTGGAATACTTCATGAACGGAATGATCCGCTGTATCCTAAAAAACTCCATACTTAAGCTCCCTTAGCAGCTGATTTAACGGTCGCATTAGGACGCCATACTTGGCCAATGGAGAGCTTAGTAAGCTTCTTCTTCCTACCGTAATAAAGGTTGACAATTGCTCTGGATACCATCACGGCCGTAAAGATCGAAGTTAGGTTGCCAAGACAGTGCACCACTGCGAAGCCTCTTACCGGACCGGAACCAAAGATCAACAGGGCAACGCCTGCGATTAAGCTCGTTATGTTGGAGTCCAAAATTGTATTGAAGGCCATCTCATAACCTTCGGAAATCGCTAACTGCGGCATCCTTCCCGCTCTCAATTCCTCTCTAATACGCTCGTTGATCAGCACATTGGAGTCGACAGCCATACCGAGTGTCAAAGCCATAGCCGCAATACCTGGCAAGGTCAAAGTTGCCTGTAGCATAGATAGGAGGGCTACTAGCAAAAGAATGTTGCAAGTAAGGGTAATAGCCGAAATAATTCCAAACAGTTGGTAGTAGAGAATCATAAAGAGGGATACGCAAAGGAAACCCCAGACAGTAGATCGAAAACCAGCTTTAATATTTTCAGCTCCCAAGCTTGGGCCAACTAGACGCTCTTCGATAATTTCCATTGGAGCGGCCAATGATCCGGCTCTCAAGAGCAATGCCGTATCTGTAGCTTCCACGGTCGTCATTCTGCCGGAGATCTGAACTCGTCCACCGCCAATCTCTTGACGAATCACAGGAGCGGTGACCACTTCGCCTTTGCCTTTTTCGAAAAGGATGATAGCCATGCGCTTACCGACGTTCTCACGAGTGACGTCTTTAAATTTTCTAGCGCCCTTGTTATCAAGCGTGAGGTTAACCGTCGGCTCATGGGTCTGGTTATCGAAACCAGGCTGCGCATCATTCAAGTTGTCGCCAGTCAGAACCACTTCTTTCTTTACGAGAATGTCGCGGCCTTCCCTATCCTTGAAACGCTCCGTACCAAAAGGAACTGTTCCTTGCGACAGAGATGTCAGGGCTTCTGGACTATCGTCGACCATTCTGACTTCAAGGGTTGCCGTACGGCCTAAGATGTCCTTTGCTTTAGCCGTGTCCTGAACGCCAGGAAGCTGAACTACGATACGGTCGGCACCCTGCTGGGCAATCACCGGCTCAGCCACGCCAAGTTCATTAATACGATTGTGAAGCGTGGAGACATTCTGCTTTAAGGCGTATTCCTGGACCGAGCTCATTGTCTTCTGGGACATTGTTCCATGGATAATGTACTTGCCATCGACCCCAGTCAATTCGTACTGCAAGTCGGCTTGGCGGTCGCGCAGAACTTCGAGAGCTTTGTCAGCTTCTGCTTCGGAAGCGAAAGTGATATCGATTGAATCGCCTGACTTAGTAATACCGGAGTGGCGAATTCTCCTTTCTCGCAAAAGCGTCCTAATATCTCCGACTGAAGTTTCTAGACGCTTATTGACAGCGGCCTTCATGTCGACAGCCAATAAGAAATGCACTCCGCCTCTTAGGTCTAGACCTAGATACATAGGGAGCGCATTCAGACTTAAAAGCCATTGCGGGGTGTTCGGCACTAGATTCAGTGCGACGATATAGGTCGGGTCGGCTGGATCAGTGTTCAGAGCAGTTTCCAGGACATCTCTTGCCTTAAGTTGCAACTCGCCTTCAGTAGGAGCAAACCTTACTCTGACGGAATTTTGCTGAGCGCCCTGTTCATAAAAAATGCCATTTGGCTTGATATTCGCCGCAGCCAATGCTGTTTCAACAGAATGTAATGTCGCTTCCGTGACTTTTGCGGTGGCTTTACCGGGACTGACTTGGACAGCGGGAGATTCGCCAAAGAAGTTCGGTACTGTATAGATAAGGCCTGTGATAAGGACTATGGCTATCAGTATGTACTTCCAAAGAGGATAACGGTTCATACTAGGCGGACGGCATGGTCAATGCCGTTATAGGATTTAGAGATACAACAAGCGGCCCTTTATGCAAAAGACCGCCTTAAATCAATGTTCTTTAGAACTTGACGGTGCCTTTCGGCAAAACGGCTTGAATAGCCATTCTTTGGAAAACGATAGTGACTGGAGTGTCTTTCACTTCAGCGATTTGAACAGTAACGTAATTTTCATCGCACTCCGTGATTTTGCCAACAATTCCACCGGCTGAAACGACTTCATCGCCATTGGTCAGCGCATCAATCATTTTCTTATGCTCTTTTTGCCTCTTCTGTTGCGGACGGATAAGCAAAAACCAGAAAACCACAAAAATAAGAAGCATTATGCCCAAGGAAGACATCATGCTCTCTAGGCCGCCAGGTGGCGTTCCGCCAGCTTGCTGCGCAAAGGCATCGGAAATAAACAGCAATTTAATTCTCCGTTATATGTAAATAACTTCAAAAAGCAAAATAACAGTCCATTATAAGAG
>JAJPXW010000383.1 GCA_021205255.1 Burkholderiales bacterium | reverse complement strand
TTGCCATGGTCGGCGACGGCTTTAACGACGCCCCCGCACTGAAGAACGCCCACGTAGGAATAGCTATGGGGGCCAGAGGTTGCAGAGTTGCTGCCGATGCAGCCGATATTGTAGTTACCGACGACTCTATTAAAGCCCTCCCCCATTTATTTGCACTTGCAAAAAGAACCATGTTCACCATTAAGTGCAATTTGACGTTTTCGATGACTCTGAATTTTGTTGTCATAGCTTTGGCAATGACTGGTATTCTTAACCCGGTAACAGGCGCTCTAGTCCATAACGCCGGTTCTGTTTTTGTTATTGTCTGTTCAGCTTTACTTCTAAACTGGAAAGCTTCTGAAAAAACATCAGTGGAAGATAGTGGCGAACCCGCATTAGCCTAAAGGCAAATAATATTTATTTCTAACAAAGAGTTAAGGCCGTCTAGAGATCTCCAGACGGCCTTAACTTATTAAGTTAAAAGATGGTTACACCAGCTTGAGTTCGCGCATTGGCACTACGCGATGAAGCGTTCTCTGCGTTTTTTTAGAAATACCCTGCTGAGCCATCTTCCTGCGGATAAATGCAATTTGCGTCTTAAGAGGCAAATCCTTCGGACAGAAGTCATGGCAAGCTAGCAACGACATGCAGCCAAACACTCCGTTTTCCGTACCCATAACTTGATAGTAGTCAGCATCAGTTCTCTTATCACGTGGATCAAGGCGGAAACGTGCCACCTTGTTAATAGCGACTGCAGCCACAAACTCCGGACGCATGCGGAAGTTACCGCAAGCTGCTACGCAAATTCCACATTCGATACAACGGTCAAGCAAATAGATGTCTTCGGCTAATGTCGGATCCATAGGCTTTTCGATCTTGCACTGGTCGATCTTTTCGCCTTCCAAATGGCACCATGTCTGGATTCTTTCACTCATACCGCGCATCCACTTACCTGTATTGACCGATAAGTCGCCAATCAATTCGAATCCTGGCAGAGGAGCTAATGTGAAGTGCGTTGGCAAATCTTTTGTCAACGTACGGCAAGCCAAGGATGGCTTCCCATTGACAAGCATTGCACATGAGCCGCAAATGCCGGCACGGCAAACAAAGTCAAACTGCAAAGACGGATCTTGAGTGTCACGAATCTCGTTAAGCAAGATATAGAGAGTCATGGCAGGAGCTTCAGAGACCTGATAGGTCTGCATGTGTGGCACGCTTTCAGGATCAGCCGGGTTAAACCTAAGAACGCTGACCTGCAGTATTCTTGAAGCTTCAGTTGCTTGTTCTGCCGCATCCTGGGAAGCAGCTGTAGGTGCTCCAGGAATTTCATCGGCAATTTGACTTTCTGGAGGCACGCCCTCATCAGAAGGAGCCGAATCATCGGGCTTGTCTTCCGAAGGAGGTTCCGTATCAGCCTCAGGAGCCGCATAATCTTCCGGTACATTTGCTACAGCTTCCTCTTCAGCCTTCAATTCTGGATTTACGTTTGCATCTCCAGATGCATAGGCTTCTTCCTTGTTTGGAGGAAGATTTGTATCCGTAGCATTAGTAGCAATATCTTCTGAAGTCAGAGGCTGTGTAGCTTTTGTTTCGTCCGCTGCTGGAGCAGCTGCGGAATCTTGGGCTTTTTTAGGGGTTCCTGTCTTTTTATCAACCATTTTTCTGCTCCATTACGAAAGCGGTTCGTCAATACGCTCATTTCTGCCACGCAGATCTTCTGGCAGCAACTGCAGGTACGGCATCAAGGCATTCTGGATAGCAAAGCGATCTTTACCTTCTGCTTCCATCTTGTTTCTAATATCATCAACCTGTTTCTGACGGATAGGTGTCTCAGGATTGTCGATGTGGTTCTTTGCGCCATATCCACGCCATCCTGGTGGCAATTCCATCTTGCTGATATCAAGTTGCTGATAAGTAATGGTTGGAAGCGTGTCGTTTTCGTTCTTCCAAGTGGCCAAAGTGCGGCAGCACCAATCTTTATCGTTACGCACTGGATAATCGATACGGAAGTGTGCACCACGCGATTCAGTGCGCTGAGAAGCACCCACTGCAATGCATAGAGCTACTTTGAGCATCTTTTGAGTACGGTAAGCGTAGACTAGCTCTGGATTGGCACCAGGCTGATTCTTTACTGCTACGTTGAAACTTCTCTTATAGAGATCTTCAAGTTCATTGACTGCTTCGGTTAGAGTCTCACCGTTACGGAAAATGCCTACTTTCTTGGACATGATGTCCTGCATCTTCGTACGGATTTCGGCCATGTTCTCAGTTCCGCTGTTCTTAACGAAAGCATCGAGCTTGTCTTGTTCACGTTTAATGAAGTCGTAAACAACTTTTGTCGGAATATCAATGGAGTTTTCCGGCTTATCGCAGAAATCAGCAATCGTTTCACCGACAATCTTGCCTGCAACTACCGTTTCAGCTACTGAGTTTCCACCAAGACGGTTAAATCCATGCATATCCCAGCAAGCGGCTTCACCTGCTGCGAAGAGACCTTTCAAGGTCTGGCTCTCTCCATTTGGATTAGTTCTAACACCACCCATTGTATAGTGCTGAGCTGGACGTACAGGGATCCAATCCTTAGTCGGATCTACGCCAAGGAAGTAATGGCAAATCTCATAGACTTCACGAAGGTTGTGCTTAATATGATGTTCGCCCAATAGAGTGATATCAAGCCACAGATGCTCGCCAAATCTGCTATGAACTCCCTTCCCCTGAGCTATTCTTTCTTCCATGCGGCGAGATACGACGTCACGGGAAGCAAGTTCTTTCTTTTCCGGTTCTACATCAGGCATAAAGCGGTGGCCATCGACGTCACGCAGCAATCCACCGTCACCACGGCATCCTTCTGTTACCAGAATACCAGCTGGGAAAATTCCAGTCGGATGGAACTGTATGGCTTCCATGTTGCCTAAAGTTGCAACACCAGTTTCTAGAGCAATACCTGCACCAATACCTTCACAGATTTGGGCATTAGTAGTAACGTGATAAATCTTTCCGGCGCCACCAGTGCAAATAGCAGTGGCTTTAGCTACGTAGCCATATAGTTCACCGGTGATCAAGTCGCGAACAACTGCACCGTAGCAACGATTTCCGTCATGGATTAAAGCAATTGCCTCAACTCTTTCATGGACAGGAATTCCAAGACTGATAACGCGGTCGGAAACTGCATTAAGCATTGCGTGGCCAGTACCATCTGAAACGAAGCATGTTCTCCATTTCTTAGTGCCACCAAAGTCTCTCTGTCCGATAAGACCAGCTGCCTCTTCACGCTCGGTAATGGTTACTTTTTCACCATTAATAATGACCTGTCTGTCTCCTGGAGTAATACGGCTCCAAGGCACTCCCCAGGCGGCAAGTTCTCTAACTGCCTTGGGCGAGGTGTAAACAAACATGCGGGCCACTTCCTGGTCGCAGCCCCAATCGGAACCTTTAACGGTATCGGCGAAATGGATGTCTTCGTTATCTCCCACACCTTTAATAACATTAGCGAGGGAGGCTTGCATTCCGCCTTGGGCTGCCTTTGAGTGCGACCGTTTCGGGGGCACCAGAGACAGGATAATGGAGTCATGTCCGCGTGCCTTAGCTCCTACGGCCAAACGCTGGCCCGCAAGCCCTGCACCTATGACAAGCACATCCGTATAGATAACTTTCATTTAATAAGTCTCCTTGAACCTGAGGTACCAGAGG
>JAJPXW010000088.1 GCA_021205255.1 Burkholderiales bacterium | reverse complement strand
CTCTGCCCTATAGATTTTATTAAAAGAGCTTTTAGCCTGATCGGCATTGCCTTTGAAATTAGCCTTGATCTTTTGAAGCAATTATGGGCAGTGAATTTCGATTTGGCTGAAGGAATGAAAAATGTTTTTTGAGTATGGCGACACCGAAATTAACTACCTAAAGAAAAAAGATAAGAGATTAGGTCAGGTTATTGACCAAATGGGTCATATCTATAGAAGGCTTGATACAGACCTTTTCTCTGCCGTTGTTCATCATATTATCGGCCAACAAATTTCAGCCAAGGCCCATAAAGCAATCTGGACACGCATACTCAATGAACTAGGCACTGTAGATGCCCGCAGTATCTCCTCTATTGGCTTGGAGGAGGTTAAAAGTCTTGGGATGACGTATCGAAAAGCTATCTATATAAAGGATTTTGCCGATAAAGTTTGCGCAGGATCTTTCGATGTCGAAGCTCTGAGGCATAAGTCCGATCAAGAAGCGATAGATCAATTGACCACGCTCAAAGGCATTGGAACTTGGACAGCGGAAATGATTCTGCTTTTCTGCCTTAACCGTTTGGATATCTTTAGTTTTAACGATCTAGTTATCCATCGTGGACTATGGATGGTCTATCACCATAAAAAAGTGCCCAAAGCCCTCTTCGATAGATATAAGAAACGCTTCAGTCCTTATGGAAGCGTAGCGAGTCTATATCTATGGGCATGGGCTGGCGGAGAAATTGAAAAAGGCGAACATCCCCTTATTGCTTAATCTATCGTGATTAAGCAAATACCCATTAAGTAATTGGGTGCTTAAAGCGTTTCCAGACAGGAGGAAGATCTTCTGGAAGCTCGCCTTGTTTCCCAATTTCGCATCGAATATCGAGCCGATGGAAATCGCTTCCGCTCGAAACCTCAAAATTTTGTTCCCTGGCAATTCTTGTAAATACTGGTACGTCTTCTGGCCGATGACTTCCAGTAGTGACTTCTATAACATTTCCACCTGCGCTCTTGAAGTCGTCTAATAAAGCCTGCAATTTCCACCCTTCCAAGTTATATCTTCCAGGATGGGCCAGTACTGGTATGCCACTGGCTTCTTTGATTAACTTAACTGAGTCAGGAATAGAAATAGATTCCAATTTAACGTAGGCGGGCTTTCCAGAACCCAATAACTCGTTGAAGGCTTCTTGCCAACTTTTAACTTTTCCAGAGTTGTAGAGCCAAGCCGCAAAGTGAGTTCTGGACATGAGCTTAGGATTGGTCACATACTGCATCGCACCTTCATAAGCTCCGTGATAGCCAAGATCTTCAAGTTTCTCCGCTATCTTCTTTGCCCTTTCCGCCCTATTGTGCTGGACGGTTTTTACAAATTCCAAAAGGGGTGGATAGTCTTCGTCAAAGTCGAGACCTACTACATGAATTTCCTTGGATGCCCAGCCTGAAGAAATTTCAATTCCCGTGACACAATCAATTCCAGCTTTCTCTGCAGCTGCTTTCATACGTTTATTTCCAGCCACTTCGTCGTGGTCGGTAAGAGAAACTAAATTAACGCCATTTTTGACTGCCATTCCAACCAGTTCTTCAGGAGTAAATCGTCCATCCGAGAAAATGGAATGCATATGCAGATCTGGAACAACTTTTGATTGACTCATCATTGCTACCCTGCCTTGCTCTACAGCAATTCCAATGTGATTATGGTGCTTTTAAAAGGCATCGACAAATGACCAAAGCCTTTTTCACTAGTCAAGTCTAACAAGACAACTCATTATTGGTTTTTTATTTCAACTATCACTTCCATTGATAAGTTCTTATAAATTAAGCAGTTACATGTATGTTAAATGTAACTGCCTTATGAAATAGCATTGTTTTCAGAAATTCTTTGTTGCAAGTTGACTGTTATCTAAAGTACCACTAGCGCTCCTCTTTTCAGTGCCTTTCTACTTTCAAAGGCTATCTCCTAAATTCAGTGGGTTGAGTCGGATTTTTGAAAAATTATCCAAGATTGCGGAGCGCTTTTCCATTAACCTTAAGAATCTCGTTCTCTATGACATAGCTAGACGTATAGCGCTGTAGCCTACCTATCTATGAAGCAAATGCCCTACATCGCCGCCGTCCTGCCGACTAAGCCCACCGCCGAGCAACGAGCAGAAATAAAGGATCTGCAAGAAAAAGGCTTGGTGCAGGAGTTCACCTTCAAGGTGAGAATCAAGGCCACGAAGAAGTTCGAGGCCTACTGCGCGCAGGCGATGGGCAACGCCCGCTTCATGTACAACCACCTGGTGGCTGTCGCACAAGACAAGTACAAGGAAAACCCGGAGTACCGCTTCAACGCCTTCGCCGAGCAGAAGCTATTCCTCGCCAATGAAAAGAAGAACTATCCGTGGCTCAATAAGGTAGCCTGCGACTGCTACGCCACGGTGTTCCGTGACGTGGAGAAGTCCTTTAAGAAGTTCATCAAGGACAAGTTCGACAAAAGCAAAGCCAAGAGCAAAAAGGCTGGCTTCCCGAAGTTCCACCGCAAGAAGGCCTTCGAGGGGTCGTTCCGCATCAACGGCATCAATACGGCCATAGCCATGGGAGTCCACGGTGTACACAGCAGCAATAAGTTGCACTACCTGCGTATTCCCAACGGAGATAAGTGGTTCACCGATAAGGATTCATGGGTTAAATTATGCAGGCCAATACCGCTCAACCCCCTGCAAGTGGTCAACGTCACGATAAAGAGAGACGGAGCCGGCTACTACGCTTGCATCTGCATGCTGGCCTTGAAGGAGGACGTCAGGAGAATTCACAGCGAAAACAAACAAAACAGAGCCGTCTGCGGTCTGGACTGGGGTTTAACTTCGAAAGCGACTATTTCAACTGAAACCGACTGCATCCACGTGGCGAACTTTAAGCCATCCGATAGACAGGAAAAGCACGTCAAGACTTTGCAGAAGAAGCTATCGCGCAAGCAGCATCCGAAAACCAAGGAGGATGCGTTAAAAGGCGTGAAGGCTTCCAAGAGATACCGCAAAGCGCAATTGCAGCTAAGGGGGGCCACTAGTAAGATCGCCAACCAGAGAATCGACTACGAAAGGAAGCTAGTAAGCGACATCACTAGGACGTGCTGCGCTATCGGCATTGAAGACACCAACAACAAAGGGATGGTCAAAAACCATCACCTGGCGAAAGCCGTCTCCAACGCCAGCCCGGGTAGGTTCCTGAGAACCTTGCAGGAAGTCGCTAGCAGGAGAGACGTGCTGGTTGCTGTGGCTGACCGCTTTTATCCGAGCACTCAGAAGTGCTCCAAGTGCGGAGCGGTGAGAACTAAGAAAGACAAGATTGGTTTGAAGGAGAGAACCTACGTGTGCCCCGTCTGCGGTTTTAGAGAAGACAGGGATCGCAACGCGGCTCTCAATCTCAGAGCACTAGCGCAAGCCGAAGTGGACTCCTTCAAGCCGGAAACTAAAGAATTGTGTGGGACGAGAAACCCTCTAGGAGCGGCTAGCTCCGATGTAATGCGCGCTGATCTGTCGCAGATGCTTGAACTTCTCAAACGAGACGTGATAGTGGCGACGGAAACCTGCGAGAAGCGCGAACTTCCTATTGCAAAGGCGTCTTGAATAGTTTTTCAAGACCCCGCGCAAAATGGGAGATAGCCCTTTCAAACACTTTGTTTTAGTTACCTACCTTCCCCACCCCTTACTCTTTAGATA
>JAJPXW010000369.1:1027-3682 GCA_021205255.1 Burkholderiales bacterium | reverse complement strand
AAGACAATGCGGGCGCCCATGGCAGAGACCATACTTATGTCATGAATGAAGTTTTCAAGCTTGCCTTTTTCGATCATTTCACCGGCAAGCCCAATAACAAATGTTTTATCTCTTAGCTCATGGATATATGGAGCTGCTTCTCGCATCCATGTAACCCATGGAGCAATGGACTTTTCTTCTTCCTTCAGCTCCTCTTCGTTTACTTCTTCATCGACTTTGATTAAGGCGTTTGCCATCTTCGTGCTTCCATCGTGTTTGAAAGGTTAGGAAATTAGGGGATTATAAAAAATGTTTATCTCACGATTGAAGTACAGAAAACCTATTGAGAACATCGCAACCTCCCTGCTGATAGTTCTATTGGCGATGGGACGGGAAAGGAAATACAAGCGTAACTTTTAAAGGGCTCTGTTTCTCAAGGAAGTCCTGCACAAATAAGTCCAACTAGCCAAAACAAGCTTTCTTCTTATCGCAAGCTGAAGAGGAGGTAAATATCAGTTTCTTATAAGCCAAATTTAAGGGGGTTAACCCTGATATTTATTCTTTTTTGAGCTTTTTGGTGCGCTTGTTCCACAGGTATTTGCTTCCTTACTATTTGTGCAGGACTTCCTCAAGTTGCATCGACGGATAGGAGCCGAATCAGAAAGGGGCGCTGGAGACTTTAAGAACCACAACTACTTTCAAACATTATGAATATCCACTCACATTTGCATACGTATCTGAAAGATACCGTATGAATTTTTAAGGATTCTCTTGGATGCCAATTTCTATAATTTAAAACCCACTTAAATGATATGAATTCTTCTCCTTAGCCCAACTCAAAGGCGGTGTACTTATGAGGTTCCTTTCTAAGCTAACGTATGCTCTTTTAATTGTCACAGCTGGAATGAGCCAATTGGCATTTAGTGCTAATTTCAACTGGGCAAGTCAAGGCGATATCACGACATTTGATCCGCACTCAGAGAGCGAATCATTTAAGAATATGGCTGTTGCGTTAGTTTATGAAGGGCTTGTTCGGTACGATAAGGACAACAAGATCGAACCAGCTCTTGCAGAAAGTTGGGAAGTTGTGCCCGAAGGATTCCTATTCAAGATTAGAGAAGGCGTCAAGTTCCATGAAGGTCAGCCTTTAACTCCAGAAGATGTGGTGTATTCACTTAAAAGAGCTGCCTTCGCACAAATGTCGCAATTCAAGCCTTACGCAGCTGGCATCACAGATGTCGTATTGCAACCCGATGGTCGAGTTCTTGTGAAAACCAGTACTTTGTCTCCAGTCATATTGAATCAGTTGACACTTCTAAAGATCATGAATAAGGATTGGTCTAAGGAGCATAAGGTACTTGAGCCACAGGATTTTGCAGGACAAGAAGAATCCTTTACGGTAAACCATGCCAATGGTACTGGCCCATTTAAATTAAAGAGCCGGGAAGTGGATGTAAAAACGGTGTTTGAAAGGAATAAGGATTGGTGGGATGAGCCGAATCGGGTAGGGAATGTAGATATTTCAAACTACACGCCAATTCAATCGGGTGCTACTCGAACAGCAGCTCTCCTTTCCGGCCAAATTGACTTTGTCCTAGATCCAGCTCCACAGGATATTCAGCGATTAAAGAAAACTCCGAATATCAAAGTCATGGAGATGCCCGAACTTAGAACAATCATGATTATGCTTGATCAGTTCCAGGATCAATCTCCCTATATCAAGGTAGATGGCAAGCCAACGGACAAGAATCCCTTTAAAGATAAAAGAGTCCGTCAAGCTCTTTACCAAGCCGTTGACATAGAGGCATTGAAAAAGAATGTGATGCGGGGAGCGTCCGAACCAATTGGAACAATTATTGCTTCCAGCGTAAATGGATGGTCGGAAAAAGCCAACCAAAGACTTCCTTATGATTTGGACAATGCAAAGAAGCTTCTTGCAGAAGCCGGATATCCAAATGGATTTGAATTTGTCCTTGACACTTCCAATAATCGCTGGGTAAATGACGAATCCATTGCTAAAGCGTTAGCTGCTATGTGGGCAAAAATCGGACTAAAGGTTCATGTCAATGCAATGCCACGTTCAATTTATTTCCCAAAGATAGAGCGGTTTGATACTTCAGCAAGCATGATGGGATGGACTCCAGCCACTCTAGACGCTTTGATAGCGATTCAGCCTCTTGTCGGTACTTATGATTTGCAAAAAGGCTATGGCTTAGCCAACCCTGGAAGAGTCTCCGATCCCGAAATTGATAAATTGATTGAGAAAATTACTATCGAACCCGATGCAGTAAAGCGAAACCAATATATTGAAGATGCTCTGATGTTGATTAAAGAGAATGTCTACGTGCTCCCGCTACATACTCAGTATTTGACTTGGGCAATGAAGAAGAATATTGATATTCCTCAACGCGCCGACAATTACGTGCTTTTAGATAAAGTCAAGGTGCAGTAAGGCTCCAAGCTTTTCTCCAGATATGCTCTCAAGATATCTGACAAAGTCGTTGAGACACTATTGAAATTCGGAACTAATTATCGAATTGAAAAGCCAGCAGGGAAATGTTTGATCATGGAGGCAAGTAGGCTTAGAAAGTTGGATATTCCTTTTTGCCTCGGATTTTCTTTCAATTTCATTCCTTAAAAATCAGTCACTTCATAAAGAAGAACACATAAAAAAGT
>JAJPXW010000369.1:0-1017 GCA_021205255.1 Burkholderiales bacterium | reverse complement strand
GTGTAGTGGCTAATTATGAGCTAGGTACGATAAAGCGCATGATTAGCATACCTAAGGATGCCACGAACACGCTATTGAACATTAGGAAAGGCCAATATTTCTTTGGAACATCGGCAACGCCTAGCAATCGACCCATATATTGAATTTGAGAAGCCATTAAGATTAGAGCCGGTGCCATGATGGACACGTCGTGATAGGAGAGGGCGCCACTTTGAATCATGCTGGCTGCTACCCCTACGCCTGCGCCGCAGGATAGCCAAGTTGCGCAAAGGACTGCCATTGCATCGCCTGGTAGGTCAAAGATTGACATGAAAGGACCGCAATAGGTTTTTAGCAAATCCAACACGCCAAACAGATTCAAGATGTAGGTCAGCACGAAAGCCATTAACACGTTTGGAAGCAGGTTGCCTACAACAACGTTCCAGCCTTTTCTTACACCAATGATGAAAATGTCAAACGGGTTCTTGGTTGTATATTCATTTGTAGCCATTATTGGAAATCCTTCCTGTAGACAGTGTTAAGAACGAGACGGCACAAGGCTCCAGCAACGAATTTCATGCAGAAATTGATGACGACTGGAATCCATATCGGCATTAAGAAGAAAGAGAACAATGCTCCTACGGTTGTGTAGTAGTTGCTAATCATTCCAGCTCCGGCATATTGCCAGGCAGCCATGATGACAAGTTCTTTCTTGGTCATTGCTCCCCGGTCGTAGAGTCCTTTGGACAAAGCGGCTCCAGCGTCGGTACTCTGAAGGTCAGTGATAAGGGCCAAACCGGTAATTCCAGGAATGTCAAGGATTGGGCGAAGAAGTGGGGTCATTAGCCTTTGGGCAGCCCGCAAGGCGCCGTAGTAGCTAAGTACTTCTAATAGGCCTAAAGCTAGCATTACTCCAGGGAACAGGGTAATGGCAAAAAGGAAGCCATCTCTTGCGCCTACACCACCAGTTCCATTAAATGAACCGGCAGCGCCTGCTACTTTGCCGAAGCTTCCAATTAATGTCGTGAAGTCAAATGC
>JAJPXW010000185.1 GCA_021205255.1 Burkholderiales bacterium | reverse complement strand
ATTCGGAAATTTCAGGAGATTAAAGCATTATTTGGAGATAGATGCTAAATGCCCGGTTGCATTTTTCACCTGACCTTATCTTGGCTCAATTGAAATGCGATGATTGTAGCTGTTCTGCGAAAAGCATTTATATCTGCTAAAAAACAGAAAAAAACAGGACGGCCCGAGTTGCATATAAATTGTTGAACATAAATCCATAGAGGTGGCAAAGGGTATTTCCCAAGTCCTCTTGGTGGCGTCTGCTAACGGACGTCTTTGCCGTAAAGAATAAAAGTTGTGAGGGAGTGCTAAAGCCAGTTGCTGAAGCATCCTGCTGAAAGAAGTGTAATTGAACAATGTTTAGTGGATTCAAGTCCGCAACGGTAGTAATAGATGCTTTTATTAAAAAGGCAGACTTTGTCGTGCCTATTTGTCATATTTTTGCTATTTCCCTAAACAGCAAAATTCCGCAAAAGTATCCTAACTGTTGCCCCTTAACGCAAAGAGATAGTTCACCGCCACGAAATTCTTTCGCTTAACTTAGTTTCTAACGGCACGCCTCAGATCTGCGAAAGTGATCAGGGAGTGCTTAATGAAGCGCATGCTTTTTAACGCTACACACGCTGAAGAGTTGCGTGTGTGCGTTGTGGATGGCCAAAAGCTGATCGACATGGATATTGAGTCGTCAACTCGGCTAAACCGAAAGTCCAACATTTATAAAGGCATTGTTACTAGAGTCGAGCCGGCGTTGGAAGCCTGCTTCATCGATTTTGGCGAAGATCGCCATGGATTCCTGCCCTTCAAAGAAATTTCCAAGGCCTACTTTAATCCTGATGTGGATTTCCGTACTGCCACCATTAAAGAAGCCATTTCGGAAGGAGCGGAGCTTATTGTTCAAGTAGAAAAAGAAGAGAGAGGAAACAAAGGAGCAGCGTTAACTACCTATATATCCCTTGCAGGCCGCTATTTAGTTCTTATGCCTAACAGTCCTAGAGGCGGTGGCGTCAGTCGCCGTGTTGAAGGCGAAGAAAGGCAGGAACTTAAAGAAGCTATGAGCAAACTTGCCCTGCCAAGGGGAATGAGCCTAATAGCGAGGACTGCCGCAATTAATCGTACGACAGAGGAGTTGCAATGGGACCTCGATTACTTACTCAAGCTTTGGCAAGCGGTCAAAGAAGCGGCTGAACCACTTTACGAAAATGCCAAGGGCGATTATGTGAGGTCACCTACTGGCGCTAAAGGTGAGAAGCTACGCAGAATTAATCCGGCACCATTCCTAATTCTGGAAGAGAGTAATTTAGTCATTAGAGCGATTCGAGACTATTTCCAGCCGGAGATTGGCGAAATCCTTATTGATACTGACGATATCTACGAAGAAGCTCGTCAGTTTATGGGGCATGTCATGCCCGATATGGTCGACAGAGTTAAGCGCTATGCCGAAGATATCCCGCTGTTCTCTCGCTTTCAAGTAGAAAAGCAGATTGAGACGGTGTACTCAAGAACAGTACCGTTACCTACCGGCGGAGCCATAGTAATAGATCACACAGAAGCTTTAGTGGCTATAGACGTAAACTCCGCGCGGTCAACAAGAGCGGCCGATATTGAGGAAACCGCTTTCATTACTAACATGGAAGCAGCTGACGAAGTAGCTCGTCAGATTCGCCTCAGAGACTTAGGTGGTCTTATCGTCATTGACTTCATTGATATGGAGGACCCAAAGAACCAGGCAGCTGTTGAGCAACGCATGAGAGATGCCCTCTTCTACGATAGGGCACGCGTTCAGTCGGTCAGACTATCCAAGTTTGGTTTGATGGAACTCTCAAGGCAACGGCTACGCCCTGCGCTCTATGAAGGTAGTCACGTTACATGCCCACGCTGCAATGGTGTAGGGGTCATTCGCGATACGGAATCAAGTGCCATTCAGGTCCTGAGAATCTTGCAGGAAGAGGCTCTACGGGAAGGTACTGCTGGCTTACAGGCACAAGTTCCGGTTGATGTGGCGACGTATCTCCTCAATGAAAAGAGAGAGGAGATTGCAGGAATAGAAAATCGGCACAATATCAACGTATTTCTAATTCCAAACATCAACTTAGAGACTCCGCACTATCAAATTGAACGTCTAAGAAGCGATGACCAAAGGTTAGAGCCGTCATTTGTTCCATCCTATGCAAGAGCCGATGCCTTTGAAACCGAAATTAAAGAGCCCTACTCTCGCGCACAAGCTCCGAAACCCACCGACCGACCAAGACAAGTTCCAGTTATTAAGGGGCTTCCGCCCAGAGAAGATGCTCCTAAGCACGTGGAAAAATCTAAGCCCATACTCACGCAAGCTTTAGAGCTATGGCAGAAATTCATAGACCTCTTCACGATAAACCCAGAAAAATCAAGCGCCTCTAAAAAAGGAGATAGAACCGAACGTCGTGTCCGCGCTAAGGATGGAAGAAGAACACGCAACGCTACTCGGACCGAGCGTAATGAGCGAAATGCGCAAAAGACGCAAACCCAAAGACGCGAAGCTTCCAAGCCGGAGAAGGTCGATAAAAACGAAAAACTTGTTGAAGTTAGAACTGAACGTAGAACTACTGAAAAGGTCAACGAGCGTAGAAAGCAACCTAGAGAAAGGGATGTGTCTAAGCCTAAGGTAGAAGCTGAAACCAGAACCCAGGAACGTACTAGAAGGCAAAGAAAAGAATCTACTCAACCAGTCACACCAGTTACACCGACACCCGCCATCCCCTCTACGCCACCACCAAGCACCAGTACTGAAGTACGTGTGACTCCAGTTAAACCTGTGGAAACAGTTTCAAAGCCTGCTGCACAAGTTAAAGAACCGGTTCAAATCAAAGAGCCAGTAGTAGAGGAAAAGAAAGTCGAAGTTCCTGCTCCGCAACCCGTAGCAGAAAAACAGGCTGAACCAGCCCGTAGACGTCCTAAGGTCAAAAAAGAGAAACCTGCTCCACCACCTCCTACTGAAATTCCAACAGCCTCTATAGTGGTGCCGCCAGTTCCAGTATCGGCTATGGTTGAAGCAGTAGGCCATGCAGTGGGTCACAATCCGGAAGATCTCCTTCCTCGATTTGACATAAGCATGCCAAAAGAAGCGCCGGCAGTAACATCACCGACGCAAAAACCGGCTAGAGCCGAAAAGGAGGAGCGACAATATCGCCATAATCCTTACCGTACTAGAAGGGGGAGACCACCTAAACAAAACCAGCAGAAAACAGTGGAGCCCGCAACGGCACTAAACTTCACAGTTATAGCTCCCTCCAGCCCACCTGAAACTTCGTCAGTTTCTCATACTTCGTTAATTCCGGTGGAAGAAAAGCCACAGGAAGTCAAGCAGGCGACTCCTGAACCAGTCCAGGTAAAAGAAGTAGTTCCAAAGGAAGTACCTCTAAAAGAGCCAGTCCAAAAAGAACTTCCAGAAGCACCTAAGACTTCTCCTGAACCTCAAATTAATACTAAAGCCGAGCAAGTTCCAAGCGCACCGGAGGAAAAGCTTCCAAAGCCTTCAAGGAAACTCCGGACTACTATGGAAGAACCAGTACTTGAGCAAGTAACTACTAAGCCTATGGCAAATCCCATTGCGCAAGTGGCGCCTGAACCAAAGCCTAAACTTGGTAGGAAACGAATCAAGAGGGTATTGCCAGAAGACAATTAGGTTTTAGAACAGGTCCAAACAGGCATTAAAAGCTAAAGCCTAAACT
>JAJPXW010000100.1 GCA_021205255.1 Burkholderiales bacterium | reverse complement strand
ATCATCCTCGGCTTTCCAAATTAAAGAAGGAATTGATGACTGACTTAAAAATCTTGATGGAGTCCTGCGAGAATGAACTAATCGCCAGGGGCTACTATCCAAAAACCATAGCTAAATGGAAAAATTGCTGGAAAGACCTGAAGAATTGGATGCAATCCAACTCAATTTCCGAACTCAATGAAGAAATCGCAGAGAAATACTGCATGCAGGCCTTTGGCATGTACTACGTCAAAGTTGACAGCCCACGAAAGAACAAACAAGGCCTCCGGGCTATTCGCCTACTAGTTAGCTTCCATCTGACTGGCGACCTGGAGGCTAAGTGTCCCCACAACCCAATTGTCCTAACTGGACCTCTGGGGAATGTTGCAAAAGAATACTTGAAGTACTGCGAAGATGAACTTGGGATGCGCTACGCAACGCTGGCCGCGAAGAAGGCCGACTTGCGACTTATCTGCAATTACGCAATTGAAAAGCAAATAGATTGCGGAGCCCTAAGCGGCCAACATATAGAAAGCTTTTTCCAGGAATCCAATTTTACGGATTCGCGCTGGTGCCGCTGTGGACACAACATGCGCTCCTTCCTCAGGTTCCTCCATGCAAAGGAATACATAGAAGAGGACCTATCGGCTGCGGTGCCGAAGTCTTCCTATAGGGAAGACGCGAAGCTGCCTAGCGTCTATAGCACAAATGAGATTAACAGCATTCTCGGAGCGGTGGACCAGACTTCGGCTATGGGGAAGCGGGACTACCTCATCCTGCTTCTTGCCAGCCAGTGCGGCCTGAGGGCTACCGATATCGGTAGCCTGCAAATAGGCGAAGTGGACTGGGATCGCGACATGATTTGCCATGTTGCGAGCAAGAACGGGGAAAAGCTTGAAATACCACTTGTGGCGTCCGTTGGAAACGCAATCTACGAGTATTTGACTGTGCGTCCAAAGAGCCCTTCCAACGCCATTTTGGTATCTCTCAAGGCCGGCAGGAAAGGTCTGCCGCTTACACCGAAGAGAATTGGCACCATTGTTTCCAACTATATTGCCAAGGCCGATATCAAGGACCGTGGAAATAGGCGTCACGGTTCCCATGCGCTCAGGCATAGCCTGGCCACTGAACTTCTTGAGAAAGGAACGCCACTGCCGGTAATAGGATCCGTGCTGGGCCACCGCAGCCCGGAATCCACCGCTATCTACACCAAAGTCTCCCCTAGTTCTCTTAGGAAATGCGCTCTACCCATGCCACCTCTGAAATCAACTTTCTACGCGGATGTCAAAACCGATGAAAAATAAAATCTTCAAATCCATATTTGCCAAGGAGCTCAAAGAGTACCTGGAGCTCAAAGTAAAAGCCTCCTTCAAGGAGGAAAGCTACAGGGGAGCCCTTTTCCTGTTCGACGAGTTCTGCGTGTCGCGCGGCATCAATGTCCCTACCTTTACCAAAGAGGACTGGTCCGCCTGGACTATCAGAAGGCCCAACGAGGACAGCAGCACTTTCTACCACAGGGTGAACGTGGTTAAGAACTTTTTGCTCCACCTCTCCAGAGACAAGAACTACTCCATCTGTCCGGTCAAGGATGTCAAGTTCGTAGCAGAACCCTTCGACCCCCACATTTATACTACGGAGGAAATCTGCCACTACTTCAAGGCCGTCGATTCCTACAGAGGCTCCAACTTGAAGGACGCGTTGCAGTTCCCAGTGCTCTTCAGAATTATGTACTGCTGCGGCACTAGGTTGATGGAGACGTTGAGAATACGCAAAGGCGATATCGATTTTGAAAACGCCGTCATTACCTTGCGCGAGACGAAATTAGGAAAGGAAAGGCTAATTCCCTACGGGGACGACCTGAAGGCGTTGCTAAAGAGCTTTGCGGAGAAATGCCTCCATGGGTGCGGCGACAGAAGCTATATCTTTACGGGCAAGAATGGCGGACCGCTTAGCGCAAGGGTTGTGCAGGAGGCGCACGGTAAGTTCCTATCGCAAGCCGGAATCCCGTTCGAAGGGAACCACCGTGGCCCGAGAATCCACGACTGGCGCCACCACATGGCTGTCTTCTCGGCCAAGCGGCTTTCGGATTCGGGAATGGACTTGTACGTTGCGCTACCCATTCTTGCCACTTATCTAGGGCATACGTCGGTAAAGGAGACTGAAAAATACTTGCGGCTGACCGCGCAGCTCTTTCTCGAGGTCGAAGAGAAATTTGGAAAGATATTAGGCGAAATTACCAAGGGAGATAAAAATGAAGACGACTGACTTCGCGCATTGGATTAGCCGCTATTTCACAACCGGTCTTGCCGAAGAGCAAGGAGCTTCGCCCCTCACGGTCGATTCCTACCGCTATACGTTCATCCAGTTCCTTGACTTTATGGAGCAAGTAAAAGGCATACCTTCCGGAGAAGTCGCCGTTGCGGACCTGACTAGGGAAGCTGTCGTTGGATTTCTCTCCCATCTAGAGGAAAAACGCGGGATCTGTCCGGTTACCCGCAACCAGAGGCTAGCGGCCATAAAAGGCTTCGTCCATTATCTGAACGGCGAGTATCCCGACTACTTGGAACAATACCAGCTCATTCTCGGCATACCGGCAAAGAAAACCGAACGCAAGGCAATTTCCTTTATTGGCAAGGAAGGCGCGAAGCTACTGCTCTCGCAAGTGGATTTACGCAGCCCCAATGGACTTCGCGACTACGTGATGCTCCTTCTTCTATACAGCGTAGGACTGCGTGTGTCGGAACTGATCGGAATCAGGGTGTGCGACGTGAACACTCTTGGTTCACCTCCTAGCATTGTCGTCATGGGCAAAGGTAGAAAAGCCAGGCGCGTCCCGCTATTTAAGGAAGTTCTGCCGTACGTTCGCAAATATCTCGACTCCATGGGATACTCGGCGACAAAGGGAAGCGAACTCGTCTTCAAGAACCATATGCAGGTTGGCTTCACTAGGCAGGGAATCAACTATTTGATAAAAAAATACGCGGACATGGCCCGCAAGGAAAACCCGCAGCTAATCCCGGATGACCTCAGCCCCCATAAGCTCAGGCATTCCGCGGCGATGGGCATGCTAGAGAGCGGATTGCAGCTCATCTACATCAGGGACTTGCTAGGTCACGTCAGCGTAACCACTACCGAACGGTACGCCAAGGCCAATGAGAAGTTTAAAAGGGAGGCCTTGGAAAAGGCGGCGGAATCCCTTCTTCCTAATGTAAAGCCCATATGGAAGAAAGACAAGAACGTAAAGGAATGGCTAAAGTCATTCGGGAAACGCTAGTTATGTAAAGTTAACCTGGCCTCGTTCTACGAGGCCATATCCCTTAGTGCTAGATCTTTACAGATGACAATTCTTAACAGAAGTGTTCTTACGTTAAGATTAACGTAAGAATACGAACTGACCTTAGGCAGGCGCAGAGGATAAGTGTTGGCGGCAGACCTTTTTAGACAATTTTTGGCAGGCTTTTTTGGACATGAATCCAAGGGAATGGAAGGCTGTAAACCATCCCCAACTACTATTAACTATCCGGCAGGTTTATCAGTGGGTTGATCGCCGGATTCCTGATCTGAACTACTATCCTTGGGCTTATCGCTAGACTTCTTATCGGGTGGCATCATCTTAATGACTTTGCTGCTCCTAAGTCTATAGCTGTCTCCCCTTATTTGCATCAGGGTCGAGTGGTGAACCAGTCGGTCCACTATTGCGCTGGCCGCAGTGGCAT
>JAJPXW010000237.1 GCA_021205255.1 Burkholderiales bacterium | reverse complement strand
CCATTGGATGACCTATCGAGCCATGCTCATTACAGTATTTGCAGTAATGTGCGTCTTTGCTCCTGTTTTCCCAAACTCCTTTTTCTTTAGACCAGTTGAGAAATATTTCAAAAGTAATTTCCCAGCTCGACCCCTAAGAAGCGCAGAGTCTTGACTTCTTAGAGCGAAGAAAATAAAAGCTAAACTCAGTTTAAGTTGTTGGTTTTCTATCCTTAGCAATCCAATGACCGCTCTTGCCACCTTGCTTTTCAAGTAGGCGAATGCCAGTCATTGTCATTCCACGGTCAACTGCCTTAAGCATGTCATAGACAGTTAAAAGACCAACTTGGACTGCTGTTAGAGCTTCCATTTCAACGCCAGTCTTGCCATAAGTTTCACAGGTAGCTTCGCAACGGATTTTTGGTTCTTCGTCAGAGATTTCGAAATCAACGCTAACCTTAGTAAGAGAAATTGGATGGCAAAGAGGAACGAGGTCAGGAGTTCTTTTAGATCCCATGATTGCGGCAATTCTAGCTACACCAATGACATCGCCTTTTTTAGCAGTTCCCTGTTTTACTAGTTCCAGTGTTGCTGGTTGCATGTGAATCCAGCCTTCTGCTGTAGCAATTCTCTTAGTAATATCCTTATATCCGACATCTACCATGTGGGCGTCGCCCGCCTCATTAAAATGCGTAAGTACTGAAGCCATCGTTTTCCACTAAATCGCTGTTAAAAATTTTGCAACTTCATGTTGCGAGAGAATGAGTTTATATTTATCTGTGAACGATAGTAAAAGTATCATATGGTTCACTAGACATACGGAGCCAGAATGCGCATCAAGACATTTGCTTGCGTTGTTGCTGCGGTTCTGACGGCCCTAACGCCCGTCCCTGCGGCATATAGCCAAAATTACAACCTGCCTGATCTTGGAGCTGCCGGAGGTGCAACTCTATCACCGCTTGAAGAAAGAAAGATGGGTGAGCAGATCATGCAAGAGGTAAGAGCCGATCCGGACTATCTTTCGGACTCTGAATCCAGCGAATATCTTCAACGCTTAGGCTACAAGCTTGTTTCAGCTGGACCTTCGAATCCATATACATTCACGTTCTTTCCTGTTCGGGATAGTTCCATTAACGCATTTGCATTGCCTGGAGGGTTTGTCGCTGTCTTTACGGGGCTTTTTGTAGCCGCACAAAACGAAAGTGAACTAGCCTCTGTACTAGCACACGAAATTGCGCATGTGCAACAACGCCACATTGCCCGTATGCTTGAATCGCAAAAAGGTAATCTTGCCTGGACAATCGCATCCTTACTTGTGGCCGTTTTAGCAGCTAGAGCAGGTAGTGGAGACGGAGCAGCCGCAGCCGTTGTTGGTACGCAAGCGGCTATGGCGCAAAAGACGTTAAGCTTTTCTCGAGATGCAGAAAGAGAAGCTGACCGCGTGGGATTCCAATCACTAGTAAAAGCTGGTTTTGATCCCCGTGGAATGGAAGACTTTTTCCATAAGCTTGACCTCAATAGCCGTATTTACGAAGGACCAAGAGCAGCTCCAGCTTACTTAAGAACTCACCCGCTTACGATAGATCGTATAAGTGAAGCTCAAAATCGTTCACGCTTATCAAAACCAGTCAACCATAAAGATTCACTCGACTTCTTTTTAATTCGAGCTCGAATGAGAGTCTTGCAGGCCGATAGACAGCAAGGCTGGATCGATGCGCAGAAGTACTTTAAAGAAGAAATAAAGACAGCCAAAGGCTATGACTTAGCTGCGAATCATTATGGAATGGCAGTTGCCTTGCAGAAGATGCATCGACCTGCTGAGGCCCTGAAAGAAGCAGAATTAGCTAAGTCGATAGCAGGAACGAAATCGACTATCTTAGATAAGTTAATTTCCGAACTCACCTTTGCAGCTGGTCAAAGAGACCGTGGCATTCAACTAGCCAAACAGACTTTTGATGCTTCACCAACTTCCCAATTGGCTTTGCTTAATTACGCAGATCTTCTCTATAGATCGAAGAAATACAACGAAACAGTCAATCTTATGCGTAAGCAACATGCTTTGTCGAAACAAACCCCACTCTATCAATCAATACTTGGGCGCTGTTACGAAGCACTGGGGAAAAAGAGCTTAAGCCATCAAGCCATTGGTGAAATGTACGCATTAAATGGAGAAAAGGTAGCCGCAATACAGCAATTTTCGATTGCACAACGCAGTAACGATGGAGACTTCTACACCATGAGCGAAATCGATGCTAGGTTGAGACAACTTCGCAAAGAAGTCGACGAGGACAAGAAGTACAAATAAATAGACTACATCCTTTGGAGGACTCAATTTTCTGCATTAAGGCCTTTTCGGAGGCCTTAAATATTGCACAATAAAGGCAAAACTAACTTTGGACGAATAAAAATTGACAGACAATCAGATTGAAGGAAAACCAATCGTAACCGATGCCGTTATCGTTGGAGCTGGCCCTGTAGGACTGTTTCAAGTTTTTGAGCTTGGCCTTTTAGAGATAAAAGCCCATGTGGTCGATTCACTCAAGCATCCCGGTGGGCAATGCATGGAGCTGTATCCAGATAAGCCAATATACGATATCCCTTCGGTACCGGTATGCTCTGCGGAAGAACTTACGTCCAATCTTCTTAAGCAAATTGAACCGTTTAAGCCAACTTTTCACTACGGAGAGGAAGCCAAAGAGCTAAGAAAGCTCGATACCGGCTACTTTGAAGTAGTAACTAGTAAAGGAACGGTTTTCCATTCAAAGGTTGTCATTATTGCGGCTGGTGTTGGAAGTTTCCAGCATCGTACGTTGAAGGTACCACACATCGATAAGTTTGAAGGTACGCAACTTCACTACAAAGTTACTGATCCATCCAAGTTTGAAGGTCAAAGCCTAGTTATTGTTGGAGGAGGCGACTCAGCGCTTGACTGGACGCTTAATCTTCAGCCTAAAGCCGAAAGTGTTGTGTTAGTCCATAGAAGAGAGGGCTTTAGAGCAGCCCCAGCGTCTGTAGCCAAAATGCAAGATCTCGTAGACAAATGGGAGATGCAGTTCGAAGTTGGTCAGGTAACTGGATTCACTGAAGAAAATGGCAAGCTGACAGAAGTCAAAGTAACTGGAGCCGATGGAGTTACTAGAAGAATACCTACTGATCACCTACTGGTGTTTTTTGGGTTGCAACCTAAGCTTGGACCAATTGCTGATTGGGGTTTAAAGCTTGAAAGAAGACAAATCCTAGTTGATACTGCAAGATTTGAGACAAGCATACCTGGAGTATTCGCAGTAGGAGATATCAATACTTATCCTGGAAAAAAGAAGTTGATTCTTTCAGGATTCCATGAATGTGCACTATGTGCATTTGCTGCTGCAGATTACGTATTTCCGGAAAAGAGGGTTCTTTTGCAGTACACAACTACTAGTCCAAAACTACATAAAGTATTGGGCGTTGAAACCCCCCATTTCGATTAAGAACAGAGGCAATTGACTAGGAGAGTTGCTTGACTGTGCTTCCAGTCTTTTTGCTGGCCACTTCTGAAACTATTTAACCGATAAAGAGAGGTTCTTTTTAGCAGATTTAACAGCAGACTTGTTTTAGGAACCACCCTTAAAGCACTTGAATACTTCATTAACAAGCTTTAACGCTACAGTCCCAGGAGCAATGTCGTCTCTTTGCTTATATGGCTTAAAGTAGTACCTTACAAGAGCAATCGACATAATAGTGGGAAT
>JAJPXW010000245.1:1630-3736 GCA_021205255.1 Burkholderiales bacterium | reverse complement strand
CTTAATCGCCTCCGTAGTTACCAATTAAATTGCCCAGGGACACTCGATTTTTCTCCTATTTCTCTTATTTTCAAATTCAAGATTTTTAAGTCTTATTTTCTACAATGTCTCTCTTGGGGTCACTCTACTAACTTGCCAAGAACTTTTTATCCCCCCTTTGGTGGGTTGAGATTATTCAGTGAGGTAAATGCTCCTACTATTTTGCAGACTAAGTTAAGAAGATATAAGAAGTCCTTGTTAAAGGTTTGAGATGAATTTGAAATCTATAGGTGGATGGTTAGGAAAGATATTTAAGAAAGAAGAAAAAGCCCTACGAGAGAGAAGAAAGGTAGATGACCTCATGCATCTATCGATTGGTTCCCAGACTTTCGTCAGCATCAGGAAATGGGGTCAAATCTATGTTGACAAGACCGAGCTGATTAATGAGTTGGCAAAAGATCCTGGTATGTACTTATTAATTAGGCCAAGAAGGTTTGGCAAGTCAATATTACTAACAACGCTAAAGGCATTGTTTAAAGACGGCCTCGCTTACTTTAAGGGCCTTTCTATCGAAAAGTTGTGGAAAGACACTGGAAAGTATTCTGTCGTTCATCTGGACTTTTCGATCATTACCTATGCTGAATCATTAGATTCCTTACTAGAAAGACTGAAATTGGAAATTGCCAATAATTTCCGTGAGTTTGGTTTTAACTTTGATGAAAATAGTAAGCGCTCCATTGCGGCACAGCTCTCCGACTGGTTAAGTACGCAACCGGCGAAAAGCGTGGTTGTTCTTATTGACGAATATGATTCGCCGTTGACTCATACGGTCCAAGACGAAGACGTCTTTAATGAAATTTGCAATAAGATGGCGGACTTTTATTCGGCCCTTATTGACAACGAAAAAGTTCTTAGATTCCTGTGGGTAACAGGGATCACCAAGTTTTACCATCCTAAATTAACCCAAACTCTTAACAAGATAAAAGACATATCTTTAGAGCCTAAATATTCGACTCTTCTTGGTTTTACTAGAGGGGAAGTTAAAAGGTTTTATGGAGACTATGTAGAAAAAGCGGCGATTGCCTTAAAACTAAGTCAGGAGCAAGTTATGGAAGGCTTGTGTGATGCTTATGAAGGCTACTGCTTTGACCTAGTGGACATGCATCTAGTTATGGAGCCATGGTCTGTTCTTAATTATTTGGAATATCCAGAAGGTAAATACAAGCCATATTGGGCTGAAAGCGGCCAGGTTCCTCAAGTTCTGATGAATCCAAAAACTGCCTCCTCCTATTGGAATCTAAACGCCTATGGAAAAGAAAAGAAGATCTCTTTAAACCTCTTAAAAGGTATAACCGATGGTAAACCTTTTAATAGCAAGGCACTGTTAGCGCAGGCTGGCTATCTCACCATCAAGTCCTACGATGAGAAATCCAATACAGTCGGATTGAAATATCCTAATAAGGAAGTCTCCTATTGGATGGGTGGTATCTATATCAACTTGATGACGCATGCTCCCGACTTGTCGAAAGGCCAAGGCAAAAAGTTGTTGAAGATCCTTAATGACGGGGATGCGGATGGACTAGTTGAGATGATCAAGGATGCTTTCCAGACTTATACATTCCTGAACCAATTCGTCCAGAGCGACTGGGATTGTGTAAATATGGTTCAAAAGGTTCTGGATAGCTGGAGAGTGGAAGATTCGTTTGGAAAATACACTTCAGGAGAAAACGATATTGAATTTACTGTTGGAAATATAAGGTGGAATCTTTATTTCAAATACGCTCATCCAAAAGATTCGCTTGACCAGCTAGTAAAGAAAAAACTGAAGAAGATGGATACTGAAGAAGAGAAGCTCAAAAAATTCGCATTGGAATTCAGAGGAGTGCTATTTATTTATTCTGAAAAAGATCGCAAATTTGTACGGACGGCAATTTCTAAATGAACTTTGGAAAACCAAAGTTATCTATTGCGCCATTCCATAATGCGGAAGCTAAAGGTATCTCCTAGATTTATGCCAATTACCTGAAGGCTCAGGATTACTGATAGTAAAGCAAACTATAAATTTGGATTCCGAATTTATTTCAAGACTATTCATAATCTTTGCAGTATTATTGCTTATCAACGATG
>JAJPXW010000245.1:0-1620 GCA_021205255.1 Burkholderiales bacterium | reverse complement strand
ATTAATAGCAAACGAAGAAGCACCGCCTTCGGCAATTCTGAGGTCGTAGGAATCGCCATAGACACCGCCAGCGTCATGGCCAATGGCATATAGACCAGGAATTGGATGGTCGTTCTTGTCTACGACTTCAAGACCGTCATTGACTTTCACACCGTTAAGGCTTGCCAACGTATTTAGTTTCCCTCTGACGATATAGAACGGTCCTTTGTCTACAGTTCTTAAGAGTTCTGGGTTCTTTCCGAATTGTTCATCATTACCCTGCTTAGCGTATTTGGTCATCGCTTCGGCAGTTGCCTTGAGGTTATCTGGATTCATGCCAGCTTTCTTAGCAGCTTCCTCAATAGTGTCGCCAATGAAAACGTTGCCCTTGGCTTCGTTAGCTTTCAGGAGTTCGTCAAGCTGAGTGGCAGCCTGTCCGCGCTGAATGAAGTTACCGCAGGGGTTTGGATAGCCTTCGCCTGGAGTGGAGAACGATTTCTTAGTCGCGTCGTCAAATACGATGTATGTCCACTCGCCCGTGCGGGAAATGGCATTGGAAGCCATCGGCCAATCTAATGAAAGCTCTTCATTGAAGAATCGGTTGCCATCGCCGTCCACGTAGAGTAGACCCTGGCGGAACATAGCGCGTAACTCTTTATTAGGACCATTGCAAACAGCTTCGCCTTCGGCTGGCATGAATGCGCCGTTCATCATCATTGGCCCCATGTTGTCAGGAACTCCACCTGCTTCAAGAGCCATGCGGACCCCATCACCTTCTCTTCCTGGAGCTCCAGTTGGGATCATATCGATGCCAGTTGTCTCCTTGACCATCTTGGTGTTGAAGTTATATCCACCAGTTGCCAGAATGACATTTGGAGCTTTGCAGAAGACCTGCTCTCCTTTGGAGGTTTTACCTTCTACTCCAGTGAGTTTGCCATTTTCAAAGAGCAACTTAGTACCGGCTGTGTTAAGCAGTAAAGTGCCACCTTCCTTCACAAAGGTTTCCGTCATGGCTTTTGGCAGTGCACCAGCTTCCGGATAGATATGCCATGTAAGGTCAGTCTTGTCCTTAAAGGCCGACTTGACTTCTTTCCACTTCACGCCGTGGTCTTGTACCCACTGAATCGTATCTCCCGATTGATCAATCCACTTTTTGATCAATGGAGCGTTAACGCGCCAATGTTGATAAGTTGTAATGTCGTTGAAAGCCTTAAGAGGAGTCAAAGTAACTCCTTTCTCCTTCTGCAATGGAGAGCCGACTGCGAATGAACCTTCCATAAAATTGCCAGCTCCACCGGTATAGCCGTTTTTCTCCATTAGAACGGTCTTTAAGCCGGCTTCTACAGCGCTAACAGCGGCCACTGTTCCACCTGCGCCGCCACCAACTATGCAAACATCGGCCGTATAGGTTTCAGCTGCAAAAGTAGGAAGTGCAAAAGCTACGCCGGTGACCAGGGCTAACAGTTTGAATTTCAAAATTTTTCTCCTTGGGATTGAGTAAAAAGCAACCGAATTATAAATACCCAATTACTCTTGAAATTTAAGTGAATACCCTTTGCAAATGATCAAATTTCGGAAATTACATAGACATAATTTGTCGCTTTTCGGATCTTGATAGCTGGAGAGCGTCTAAAAGAGAGT
>JAJPXW010000292.1:427-3744 GCA_021205255.1 Burkholderiales bacterium | reverse complement strand
GCATAAGGGAGTAGGTTTTCCCTGTTCCTGCACTAGCTTCTATAAGCAATGGTTTATCTATGGGAGCCGTCAAGACATCTAGTGCTTTCATTGTTCATTCCTCCCGAGGACATGCTGCAAAGTTTCTTTTAGGTTCATTGCACTTTGAATTAATTCTTCTGAGTTGGCTCCATAATCATCCGCTTTACAGAAATTATCTAATTGGTCGTAAAAAAGTTTTGAGGCGTTTACAACTTCGCAAACATCGATGCCTCTCCACAGCAATTAATCGAGATTGTCGGGATTGTCAACTAATGAAATTCCGTGCTTAAGGGCAACTGAGAAAAGTTGTACAAAAGATCCTATTATCTCCAGAGCCTTAGCCGAAGATAGGTCTTTGAAAATATTCTTCGCTTTAGCTTCTGGAGAATAAAGAAGGCTTTCTACATTCTTTAAACCTGAGGCATGCCAGATAAGATGACGAAGTAATGCTTTTCTTCTATCGTTTCTTGACTTTCCAGGATTAGTTAGAATTAATTTATTGTCGGGAGTTACATACAGATCCTCAAGAGTATCTGAGATAAATTGAACTCCAGTTTTAGAAGTTATTGTTGTCGGAAGTTTAAGTTCAATCTTTTTTTGGCACTGGATTGCGTCTTCAACATACGAATCTAAAATGTCTAAAGACGACGCAGCTTCCGCAATTTCATCGGAAGTCGCTGATTTTCGTATGCTCTTAATACCTAAAGAAGGATCCGAATCATTTCTTTTTTCGAGCTCACTTACGGTCAGGCCCACTTTTAATCTGGAAAAGTCTTGGGTGAACCTTATTTTTTTAGAAAGAGCGTCAGATTTTGGCAACCATTCATAATCCTCAGGATCTACATAAAAATCACGTGAATTTAAGGCCAATTTCTTTAATGAGAACCTTTGGGGATTAATTAAGAAGTCAATTAATGTGTCAGCAGAAATCTCTTTTTTATTTTGATAATTTAAGCCAAGTGCACTACTTGGAATTCCTGCATTAATAAATCTTTCGTCACTTTCGTTATATTGTTTGTTCTTAGCGACTTTTAATGACTCTAGAGTCCTCTTCCTGGGGCTCACCCAATGCTTAGAACTAGGCGTAGTGGCCAGTTGATAATTCCCTTCTGAAAAAACATTTAAGGGGATATCTACTAATATTGAATTCCAAAGCTCTTTTGCCGCCTTTCCTCCGTTGTCTGAGAGGTTGGCATAGGAAACAAAATAACTTTTGAAGCTTTCTATAACTGAGGATGGTCCAATTTCCTTTCTGGGGTCGGTACCACAACTATAACTAAGGACTAGAGCTTCTCTTGCACAAAGCATAAGATCAAGAAAGACGGCTTTGTTGTCCTGTCGAGCGTCTCTATCGCTTCTTCTTTTTAGTTCTTCTACTCCCATCAAATTAAATTCGTCATAGTTGGTATTGCCAGGAAATCCACTATTTTCATTAAAGCCAGCTGCAACAACAATCTTGTACGGAATTCCTCTCATGGCAGGAGCAGCGGCAAAAGTTATTGCACCAAAGGGTGCAGAGCGGTTAGTCGCTTCTGTAAGTCTCAATTCCAAATCAGTCCAGAGACTTTTAAAGGGCACAAGAGTGTCGTTAGGAAGACCCATGTTTATTCCTTCAATCGTTTTTTGCAAAGCACTTCTGAAGTTATTTAAATTTATTGGATTATTCTTGAGCTCAAAGAAATTCGTAAGCCAAGAACCTACCAACTCATTCCATCCTTGAGCCGTTAATCCTCTTTTCGCTTTTTCTAATTCTTCCCAGGCAGAATTCATTAGTTGGGATATTGAGACTAACGTTTTGAATAAGCGTCCTTTGTTGTCACTTAACTTTTCCCAACCGCCTTCTTCGGCACCAAATATAGGTAAGACGTCTTTCCATTCTCTTTGCTCAACTGAGTCCATGAGATAACCCAAAGACAGTCTTTCGATGGCGTTTTGCAAGGAATAATCTTCTCCACCTAAATCCCATTTTTTCAATTGATTGTCTGAAAGACCTTTTAGGAATCCAGCTGAATGTAACCACTGAGAAAGTATAGAAATATCAGCAAGACTGAGATTCCAGCGCTGCTGATTGACCGGAAGTTCAAGCCAATCAATAAACTGTTGTCGGTCAAAAGGTGTAGTTATTAGCTTACCTAAATCAAGAATGGCAGTAACGGTGAAGTCAGAATCAATAATAGAGTTACCAAATATCTTCCAAGGCAATTTAAGCTCGTCAGGTAAGCCTTCCATAACCGCTTCAATAGCCGGAGTAGCTTCATTGATATCAGGAACAGCAATAAGAATATCCGTGGGTTGTATTGTTTTATCTTCACCAAATCGGTAATGAAGCCAATCGACTACAGCTTCTATTTCACGGGTGAAAGTTGGTGCTTTGAAGACTTTTAGGGATTCATCAGTCCAATCTGCCCTGTTTGGTAACAGTTCAGAATTTATAAGTAGGATGGAATTTTGAAATTTGTGAAGATAGGAATCTTCCTTATTTTGAAAGAAGTAGCCTTGAACTTCTGCATTTCCAAAAAGCTGTAATTCTTGTGGGGTAAGATTAGCTCGAGAGCCTAATAAATCCTGTCGATCAAATCGATATCTAATATTTGGTTCCTCAGGAGAGGGAAGGGCCTTTTCTGCTTCAATAGCTTCTCTGTCTAAGATATCCTCATCAGCATTTAAAAAACGATATAGTCTATCTATCATTGCCCTAGTGGAAGCAGCATTTGTTCTCAGGAACTTTTCGGAGACTTTATCGACTGCGATATTCCAGTCAAAAAGCTTTATAGGAAGGGAATCAAACCAATACTCCGAACATGGATTCATTATGTAGAGCCAGAGGTCTGGAGCAAATTCCTTTTCTGCAAATGCTTTTAAGAAAGGAAGGAGGAGAGGTGGTAGAGAAAAGGGCATGAAAAGATGGCAAGGCTTATCTTGCATATCTTTAGTAAAGTGCATTTCATTTACTCTAGTCTGAATGGATTTGAGGTTTTCTATGTCAGACTGTTCTCCTTGGGTAGCGATGTATCTCCAAAGCTCTCTTTGCCAACCATAGTCAGGTTGGTCTTGAAGGATTTTTGCTTTCTTTTGGTTGTTTAATTTGTTTTTCTGGGGATCAAGCCAATTTAGAAGCCAGTCAATTCGGTAAGTAGCATATAAAGTATAGAGATGGCTTAATCTAAAGCAGAATTCCATTAGTGAACGATCATTTCTTCCTTCAGTATACCGAAGTAATCTTTGTGCTGACTGTTCGCCTGCATTTTTAAGAAGAGATTTTTTAAATTGCGCATCCCTAAGAGCACCCCAAATTT
>JAJPXW010000292.1:0-417 GCA_021205255.1 Burkholderiales bacterium | reverse complement strand
TGCCTAGAGGTGGACCTGAAAGAGGTGCCTACGTATGGACGAAGCCATTCAAATGTCGAATGGAATTTAATCCCGGGCACAATGGAATAAATTTGCGCCAATGAGTGATAGAGGAACTCTTGAATTTGAGCAGTTCCGCATACTACAGGAATCGTCTCGAATATTCTCTCAGGTCTTTTGGCAAGATTTTCTATATCCCGATTGACGTTCTGTACAAGAGCCGCTTCAAGCCCCTCGTAGTAATTGCAGTAGAAGGTATAGATCATCCGAATCTCAACATGAAAAACCTAGGTGGTGATATTGTTCCACCTTTTCACGCTGGGAGGGAAGCATAAATTTAGTTCTGAAAAAAAGAAATGGAGTGTCTACATGAATTAAATATCAAAAAATCTTAGAAATCATCGAGTTAACTAGAAT
>JAJPXW010000055.1 GCA_021205255.1 Burkholderiales bacterium | reverse complement strand
CTTGGTATCGGAATTACCATTTGCGATCCAGAGCATCCGGAAGCATTGCCTTTGCTTCACGTAGACGAACCCACGTTGACTATGAATTTTCACGTCAACACTTCACCTATGGCAGGAAAAGAAGGGAAGTTTGTCACAAGTCGGCAAATCCGTGAAAGACTAGAGAGGGAACTCAAGAGCAATGTTGCCATGCGAATGAGACCTACTGAAAACGAAGGTGTCTTTGAAGTGGCTGGTCGTGGAGAACTCCATTTGACTATTCTTATTGAAAATATGCGTCGGGAAGGCTATGAACTAGCGGTATCACGCCCGCGTGTGGTGTACAAGGAGGTCAATGGAGTAAAGATGGAGCCTTTTGAAGCGTTGACTATTGATGTCGAAGAGATCCATCAGGGACCAGTAATGGAAGAGCTTGGAAGACGCAAAGGGGATCTACAAGATATGCAGCCTGACGGTAAAGGAAGGGTGCGACTTGAATATAAGATCCCAGCGCGAGGCTTAATTGGGTTCCAGAATGACTTCTTGACGATGACTAGGGGGACTGGAGTGATGAGCCATGTATTCGATGAGTATGGTCCAGTTAAACCCGGTGATTTAGGCGAAAGACGCAACGGCGCTATTATCAGCCAAGACAATGGCAATGCAGTTGCCTACGCTCTCTGGAAGATTCAAGAGCGTGGCCGTTTATTCATTGGTCCTGGAGAACCAATTTATGAGGGGATGGTCATTGGGATGCATTCCCGCGATAACGACATCGTAGTTACTCCAATTAAGGGCAAACAGCTTACGAATATTCGAGCTTCCGGCACGGACGAAGCGATTCGACTAGTTCCGCCTATCCAGTTAACTCTGGAAAGCGCCGTTGAGTTTATTAAAGATGACGAGTTAGCAGAAATTACGCCGAAGAGCATCAGAATAAGAAAACGTTGGCTTAAAGAGTTCGAACGACGTAGAGCAGCCCGTGGAGACGACAGAATTCCCGCAGGTATCTAAGTGTCTAGGGGATAAGAGCTTTTGCCAGCAGAGGTATTTTGGCTAAATTTGCCAATTGCTGGTAAAAGTTCTTCTTTTGTTGTTGTTTTCTCTCTTCTGTTGTTATTTTCAATTAACTGCTCTTTTTTGCTTTGGTTTTTACTTTGAATGCTGAAAGAGCGTTGTCTTTTACCGTAAGAGATCTTTTAATTGACCTCCTACGTTTTGCAAACTAGAGGTAGTCATCTGTATCTTTAAGAATAGCGGGTATGCCTTCTCTTGTAGAGAATAGATAGATATTGAATAGATGGAAAAATTTAACCCATGGCGATTCTGTATAGCGCCAATGCTCGATTGGACAGATCGCCATTGTCGTTATTTTCATAGAACACTCTCTACGAAAGCTCGTGTCTATACGGAAATGGTCTCTACCGGGGCTTTACGGTATGGAGACCAGGCTAGGCATTTAGATTTCAGTGAAGCCGAACATCCAATTGCAATACAGCTTGGTGGCTCAGATCCACAGGAACTCGCTTTCTGTGCAAAACTAGCAGAGAAGTGGGGTTATGACGAAGTTAATTTAAATTGCGGTTGTCCTAGTCCTAAAGTTCAGAAAGGGGCGTTTGGGGCGTGGCTGATGTCTGAGCCTAAATTGACCGCCGATTGCGCAAAGGCAATGATGGATGCCTGCTCATTGCCGGTAACCATTAAGCATCGAATCGGTATCGACAAAAGGGAAGACTACGAATTCGTTAGGGATTTTGTTGGAACTCTTTTTGATACTGGAGTTAGAGTTTTTATTGTCCACGCTAGGAACGCATGGTTAAAGGGGCTTTCTCCAAAAGAAAATCGAAGTGTTCCTCCGCTAAGGCGAGAAGTGGTTTATCAGTTAAAGAAAGATTTCCCCGAAGCTACTATTGTGATGAATGGTGGTTTGCAATCTCTTGAGGATGCTGAAAGGGAGCTTGAGCAGGTCGATGGTGTCATGCTAGGCAAAGCGGCCTATTCGACTCCATGGGTTCTATCAGATGTAGATGCCAGACTTTTCTTTTCCGAAAACAAGCCTGTGACAAGGGAAGATATAGTAGAAAAGATGTCGCAATATCTTAAGACCTTAGATGATCCCTCGGCCATCAGGGCTGTTTGCCGCCACATGCATGGATTGATGACCGGTCTTGCCGGTGCCAAGTCCTGGAGGAGTTCTCTAAGCGAGTGGTGCGCAATTAAAGCGAAATGCACAGAAATACTACGCTACGCATATGCAAAGGCTGGCTGGCGCGATGTTGAGGATTTTTGGCTCAGCGATAAATTCCTTTAAGCCTTTAGGTGTGTCTTTGGTGCTGGCAAGAGTAAAGAGTCACCAAGCCAATAAAAGGAAGACCACCAACTAAGTGGTGGCCTATTGCAAAAATGATCGAGAGGCGAAATTAATTAACGCATTGCGTTCTGAATTGCCATGGCGGCAGTTGTATTAAATAGATAGCGTTTGCCTTCAAGCGTCGAACCTTTGGCTAAATAACGACCTGGCCTAAAAACGTTGTCGCCTTTTGCTGGGGCAATGAATGCAAACTCCAATTTAGGATTCTCTTCCTGCTTCACACCGAAATCTCTCTTATCGATGTTCTGTGGAATGCTCAGAACTACTGCGGAGGAGTGGTTGGTCGTAACTAAGTTCCAGGTGCCGGAGGCAACCGCTGGTTCTCCATTTGGTCTGCAGAAAATAGTGTCGATACGTACAGGTACTAATTGATAGTTGCCTCTTGTGATTTTAGGACCTGACTGTTTCGCATCGAAAAGAACGCCCATAGGACGTTGTCCTTCTCTTCTTACATAACCTAGGCAATAGGGGACGGAGCTGAAATTCTTAATAAGTTCAGGAGCAGTCTTAGCGTTAGTGAATGTCTCAGTAACCGGGAGAAACATTTCTCCGCTATTAAAGGTGCTATACGACTTCATAGCAATAGAGCCTTGCGGGAACTTGGCGTTACCCACACGCTCAGCCTGAGAGTCTTGAGAGCCTTCAGTTCTTAGGAATTCGGAAATCTTCATGCCAGAGACGTCGTAAGGGACAAGCTTTACGTCGACTTCTACAGGAGTCTTGACATTTCCGTATGAGAGCTGAACATTCCCATTGCTAAGTAAAGTTACACCGATTGGGGTTTCAAGCTTAAGCTTACCGGCGTTGCTCACAACGCATCCAGCAGGAATCTGGCTCTGCATTAAGCCCATGGTTCCTTGCTTTTGGTCTAATTTATAGCGAGTACCTTTTTTTGTTTTTTCCGAGACGATTGTATAAGCCGAAGGTTTTCCAGCATCGAAAGCCCAGACTTCACCTTCTAGCAGATTAGTGGTGGAAATGTTGAGAGGGACAATTTCGTGCTTATTGGATGAGAACAGGTCGGTAAAGAAATTGGCCTGAGAAACTGGAGCAAGCGATGCAAGGGCCGCAATCGCAGCGACTCGGATAGTAGCCGTTTTGAAATTCATGAGTGAGTGTCCCAGAGTTTGTTGGTTCAAATTTGAGAACAAATTATTGGAATTTGGATGAATGATACTCCCCGCTTGCCTTTATCTGAAAACATCAAATGGACTTTTAATAAGGATAAATCACTAATAAAAATGCACACTTCGCATCTTTAAGCGACCCAACTCTCATGATCGAAGGATTCTGGAATCACTCCTTTTTGTGCCCCTATCAAACTTTTGTTTTTGTGAGAGTTGTGCTCGAAAATGGGGATGGGAAACTTAAATGTAACAATTACTAAATAAACTTTATTGA
>JAJPXW010000358.1 GCA_021205255.1 Burkholderiales bacterium | reverse complement strand
TCTTTAGCGTATTCATGGGATAAGTCAAGGAATCCTTTAGGCAGTGATTCGATATTTCCACACCAACACCCGCTTTCCACTGATGCGCAAATAAGAGCTCCTGTTTTCATGGAATGCATTTTTCTAAGCTCTTCTAGCGTCATAGTCTTGCCAACGACAGAAATGTCAATAGCTTGTCCTCCGCACATTCCTTGACTGCCAGAAGCTTTTGCCAAAATCAAAATAAGTTTGTTCTTTTGATATTCAGGCAGGTCCATCTCTGTAAGGAGCTCAAAAGCAAATGGCTGCAGGGCATCTCCTCCAAGCATTGCTATTGCCTCGCCGTAAACAGCATGAACCGTGGGTTTGCCGTGGCGCAAAAAGTCGTTATCCATGCAAGGCAAATCATCATGGATCAAAGAATAGGAATGGACGCATTCAATGGCCAAGGAAGTTCTATCTGCATTATCTGGCTTTGCTCCGGAGATTTCTCCAAAGGCATAAACCAGAAGAGGCCGAATGCGTTTACCTCCATCAAGTACTGCATAGCGCATCGTTTCATGGAGGATGGCAGGATAAAGATCAGTAGCGGGAAGATACTTTTCAGCAACTCCCTCTAGTCTTACCTGGTGCTCTTTCATCCAATCTGCAAAGGATAGCTGGGCTTGGCCTCCTACAGTCATATGGCTTTCTTCTTCGGCTTGCAAAGGCTTAGAACGGAATATCGTCATCATCGGGTATAAAGTCGGTTTCTTCTACATACTCCACTGAGCCTCTTTGCGATTTAGGCTTGGCATTCGATTCTTCCGGCTCTCCTACCACTTTTGAAAGTTCTTGATCGCAAATTCTTATTTTGTCTTTGGCATCATCCAATAACTTTTGGCAATGCTTACTGAGCGCCACGCCCCTGGAATAGGCATTGACGGATTCCGCTAGAGGCATGCCTCCTTCGCTCATCTTCTTCGACAAGGTCTGAAGCTCCTCAAGGGCAGCCTCGAAAGTCAGATTAGCAATATCTGGAAAGAGTTCTTTTCCCGGTGTTTTCATATCTTTTTTTCTCAGAAATCTTGAAATTTCCGTTTGTTGGAAATTCTCTGTAGAGATTGTGCAATTTTATTGATTTTGCAGGCAACTTGCCGATTTATAAGGCAATTAGCCTTTCCTAAAACCTAGGAAAAGCTTTTAGGAAAGGCTACTTAGATAGATTTGCCTGAATATGTTCATCCAGGTTCATTAAAAAATAGTTATTCGCTACCGTAATTCCCTATAGAGGTCAAGAAACCAAGTATGCACCGAAGGTTTTAGAAGATAACTTTATTAATGAGTGTGACCCCCGCCTGTCACTAAATAGGCTACCGCGACTCCAATAATGATAAAAGTCAATGAAACGGCAAAATGAGAGCGACCTTTTTTCGTGATCTCAGGCATCAAATCTGACAGGGCAATATAAATAAAGCTAGCTCCGGCGACTGCAAAGGCATATGGAATAATCCAATTCAGTTCATCAAGGAGGAAATATCCGAGAATGCCGCCAACTACAGCGGATAAACCCGAAATTACGTTAAGTAGAAAAGCTTTTCCACGCTGAAATCCGGAATGCAAAAGCACCATGAAGTCGCCAACTTCTTGAGGAATTTCATGGGCCATAATGGCTAACGCCGTAATCCAACCGAGGCTTGACGAGACCATAAAGGAGCTTGCGATCAGGATACCGTCAGAGAAATTATGGAATGCGTCTCCTAACAGTATTGCCTCACCGCCTTTGCCCCTTCCTTTACGACTTTTCTGAATTAATTGCTCAATATCATCTTGGCAATGGTGATTATGGTGATGATGTTCTGTGAAATAGTGCTCAACACTAAATAGTATTAAGACGCTTACTAATAGCGTCCATCCGACTGAAGTGCCAATTTCATGATCTTCAAAGGCTTCTGGCAAAAGATGTGTAAAAGCTACGGTTAATAAGAGACCAGCCGAGATACAAATCATCTTCGGCAATTGCCTATCCAGGAACCTAAAGCTAATCAACCCGGCAAGGAAGATTGCAACGACTGACGACATCATGGTCGCCAAAAAAATTTGTAGCAATGTTGTCATGAAAAAGCCTCAGCCCGCAAAGGTTATCCTTCCAAGGGGGTAAAAACCTGCATGCTACTCTATTTTGAGGTAGGCTCGCCGCACGGCACGACCCGTTTTCCCCAGCTCTTAGTAAATTGCTGCTCTATTGAATAAGGCGGTTTCCAATTTAATAAAGACATATTCTTTTTAATGTCTACTACTCGGCTTGCAAACAGAAAATCTCCCCAGGTCTGCCGTCCTATATAGCTATTAAAGAGCTCCAGCAACTTTGTAGGAAATGGCCACAGAAGACATGGTTTGCCACCAGTTTCAGCTAATAACTTAAAAATTTGCAATGTCGATAGAGGTCGGCTATCGGAAACTAAGAAAGTTTCATTGGCCGCCTTGGGGTGAGTTGCCACGCAAAGCAAAAAATCAACGAGATTATCAATACCAATTAGGCTTCTTTCGTTGTGGCTCGCCATTCTCAATGGCAAGGGAAGGCAGAATTGAACCATTAATTGAATAGCCCGGAACATATTGGAGCATTCTGGTCCGTAGGCCATAGGAGTCCTCACAATGACGAGCTCCATTCCAGTTTCTTTTGCAATAAGCTTCAATTCGTTTTCGGCATGCAACATGGACATGCCCATCGCTCTCTTGGGTCTCGGCAAAGAAGTGGCAAAAAAACGTTTGCCTAACGGAGTGGTATCTCCATTAACTTCAACAGTACTAATAAAAACAAAGCGCTTTACTCCCGCAGCGACCGCCTGTCTGGCAAGATGGGCTGATCCTAGGACATTGATTCTCTGTATTTTTGAGTAGTCGAAATGCCTAACTGAATTGACGGGTGCCAGGGTAGCGCAATGGAAAACGATATCGCATCCTTTGAGTGGCTTGCTAAAGTTTGGCTCATCTTCCATATTTCCAATCTTATAGGCTTCCACTTTCTTGCAATCAAGGATGGAACCTCTTCTAGCAGTCGCAGTAACTGTGTAGGAGGGATTTTTAAGGCAAGCGACAGTTAAGGCGTTTCCAATATATCCGTTTGCCCCTGTAATTAAAACTTTCATGGCTTGCCTTTTTCGATGTCTTTTGTTTGTATGTGTCTTTAATTGACTTGAGAATCCCCTGTAAATATTTCCATAATAGTGCAAACACAAAGTGATAGAGAAAGGTTGCCACGTAGAGAAAGACTATTCAAAATCCTCGCAATCATTATTAGTAAAAATAACAACGCCCATGCAACCTCTAGGGGTCAACGATCCCATCAAATAACCTAATCATCTAGATCTCGGGGAACTTCATGGGCAATAGTAATTTGCGTTTATTGTATCCAATGGCTAGCAAAGACGAATACTTTATTGAAACAACCGGAAGGTGTCTGACTCTTGTCAGCGACCTAATGGCATTGGATTCTCAGTAGTGGCTACACGACTTTCTACAGAGCGGAGTTTTTATTTTCCAAGCGGAGAAGCGATAGTTACCGAAAGTGGAAACTAGAAACGAGTTAAATGACGTCGTAGATTAGTATTCGACAAGGGAAAACCTCCCTAAGCTTTTGATTGACTATCTGAGAAACCACTTGGTGTGCGGGAATTCTGCTTTCAAGAGTGGTTCCAAATTCGGTATGCGAAGCATACGGTGATCAATGTCACGGATAGTATTCCTATAACATACGTAACTGATAGCTTAGTGGTAGAAAAGAGATCTTTTATGT
>JAJPXW010000282.1:4937-19960 GCA_021205255.1 Burkholderiales bacterium | reverse complement strand
AGAGCTACAGGCACTTACGGTAAGTGCGAGCAGCATACAGAGGACAAGTAGCCCATTTATACGATTTTTCTTATTTATCAATTAGTTAAATAGACCAAAATTCTATTGCTTTGGTCTTTTCTTAAGGAAATTGAGGGTAATGGGTAGGGGTGTAATTTTACCAATTTTCCTCTTATTAAGACCTTTCCATTCGCGGGCACACAATACCTTAAGCTATTGGCCAAATGGCATTTTGACCACTCATGCATAAGCAGTGGCCTTTACCTACGTCTGTGAAATAGGGGCAATTCCTAGCTGACCTTTCCCCTACCTTTCTTTCCACTAACCTTTATTAATTAAAGAATCAGACATCTACTTTGCTTTCTCAAGTTCAAAGTAGCGATTGGCTGAAATCTTCATCAGGATGCCGCAGCAGATTCCTAGAATAATGAAAGCCGATCCACCGTAGCTCATGAAAGGCAACGGGACACCTACTACCGGGAGGACCCCGCTCACCATTCCCATATTCACGAAAGAATAAGTGAGAAAGATACAGGCAATAGCGCCTCCCAAAAGCCGTTCAAAGTGGCTATGGGCCATGGAGGCGATGTAGACCGTCCGGAAAATCAACACTAAATAAAGAAGAATGAGGCCGATTTCTCCAAAAAGGCCAAATTCTTCTGCATATACCGCAAAAAGGAAGTCACTGGTACGTTCCGGAATAAAGTCCAGATGCGCTTGTGTACCGTTCATCCAGCCTTTTCCTGTTAAGCCACCTGAGCCAATAGCAATAACTGATTGAATGACATGGAAGCCCGCTCCAAGTGGATCAGTGGAAGGATCGAGCAATGTTAGGATCCTTTGACGTTGATAGTCGTACATGGAAGTCCAGGCAATAGGAGCGCATATGGCCGCTCCAACGACCATCAAACCCATAAATTTCCAGCTGAGACCGGCAAAAAAGATCACTGCAAAGCCAGCTCCAAGCACGAGCAATGCCGTTCCCATATCCGGTTGCTTCAGGATCAGAAGAACTGGCACTCCGAGAATGGCAAAAGCCACAAGGAAATCCCACCATCTCGTACTATCTTCCCGCAAAGAAAAGTACCACGCAAGAAGTAAAGGGACTGCCAACTTCATAATCTCGGAGGGTTGCATTCGCACTGGTCCTATATCCAACCAACGGGTTGCCCCTTTAGTAGTGACGCCAAAAAGTAGAGTGGCGACTAGTAGCAGCATCCCAATCGAATATACCGGTACGGCTAACCATTTAATCCACTTTATCGGCAAGTTGGCAAATAACAGCATGGCAAGAAAAGCAAAGCCTATGTTTCTTACCTGCCCTTCAATGCGCCACGGGAAACTATATCCTGCTGAATAAAGCGCAACGAATCCAACAGCGGTAAGCAAAGTGACAATAACCAGCAACGGCCAATCAATCGATCGGAAAAACTTTAGAAGGACGATGCCAACTTTCCTGATAAAGGGCTCAGGTTCGTTAATTACATACGAGCTATCGATTCTCATGTCGGCTTCTTACTTGATGGTGGATTAGGTTGGTTAAGCGCCTGGGTCTGTTTTTGAGTGGGTCCCTCCTTCCGACGGTCGACATGGATAGGTTTTGGCACATTTGTATTAGCCGGTTCCTCCTCAGGTTGCGCTGGTTGGGCCGGTTGAACCTTTAGGTAGTCTCTGAAATTGTTTTTATTCTCTTCATCAGGCTCTAATGTACCTTGCTCCTCTTTCTTCTTTTCATCAAAGTAGAAATCAAGGATTTTTCTTACTAAAGGAGCTGCCGCCGATGCTCCGAACCCACCGTTTTCAATAATGCAGGCGATAGCTATAGTTGGCTTTTCAAATGGAGCAAACGCAATAAAAAGAGAGTGGTCGCGATGTCTTTCTTGGACACGGTTCTTATCGTAGAAAGCGCCCTGTTTAACTCCTAGCACTTGCGCTGTTCCAGTTTTTCCACCTAAAGAGTAGGGAGCATTACCAAAAGTTCCGCGACCCGTTCCATGGATGGTCACTTCATGCATTGCCCCTTTGATTAGATCCAGGTATTCCCTTTTCAGAGGAATGATGTCAGTGGGTTCGGTGTCCACAAAAGTTTCCTCTCCAGAAGTAGGATCGGTTATCTTCTTAACGAAGTGAGGCGTCATTACTACGCCATCATTGGCTAGCGTGGCAACTGCATGAGCCAATTGCAACATGGTAAAGGCGTTATAGCCTTGGCCAATTCCCACTGAGATCGTATCGCCCGTCATCCATCTTTGTTTAAAGCGTTTCCACTTCCAATCTTTAGAGGGGAGAATTCCAGTTCCTTCGTTCTTTAGGTCCACTCCAGTAATTTGGCCAAACCCGAAAGGTTTCAGGGAATCATGGATCTTATCTATTCCCATCTCCTGAGCCAGCGAGTAGAAATAGACGTCGCTCGATACGATAATCGCTCTTCGCATGTCCACTGCACCATATCCTCTTCCGTGCGTGGAGTCTCTAAAAATATGATCGCCAAGCCTAAAAGTTCCGCCGTCTTGAATCACACGCTTAGGACTTCTAACGCCTAGCTGGGCAGCAGAAATTGCAAGGAATGGCTTTATTGTCGATCCAATTGGATAGGCGCCACGGAGAGCTCGGTTAAGCAATGGCTTATCGGGATCCTTATTTAAGGCATCCCAGTTGTCCTGATCAATTCCATCGACAAATAGATTGGGATCAAAGCTTGGATTGGATACAACCGCTAGGATGTCCCCTGTAGCGGGTTCAATGGCAACCACTGCCCCTCTTCTCTCGCCAAGCTCTTTAGTGATTTCCCTTTGCAATCGCATGTCGAGAGTTAAAGTCAAATTGCTCCCAGTAGTCGATGGACTTCTAGAAAGGGATCGGATTGGTCGACCAGATGCCCTCACTTCAAGCTCTTCAATTCCAGGCTTGCCGTGCAGGACATCTTCATAGGAAAGTTCAAGACCTATTTTGCCAATATCCAAAGTACCGGAGTATTCAGCTTCCTTGCCTTTGGCTACGATGTCATTTTGGTCTTTCTGGGAAATTCTTCCTAAGTAACCAACGATATGGGCAGCGTCTTTGCCCTGCGGATAATAACGATGCAGCCTGGAACGCACTTCAACTCCAGGGAAGCGCCAGGACTGCGCCGTAAAGCGAGCAACCTCCTCATCCGATAAGTTCAACTTAATAGGAACTGGACTTAGTCTAGGAAGTTCGTCTTTAAATTTATTAAAACGCCGAACATCGGCCTTGGATATATTTATAAAGTGGCCAAGTTCTTCCAGAGTGTTACCCATCGTACCGACTTTTGCCGGCGTCACTTCCAAGGTATAGCTTGGCTCATTAGCTGCCAGCAGCTCTCCATGCTTATCGACAATAATGCCACGCCTTGGAGCGTGCGCTACTTCAGTTTTACGGTTGGCTTCGGCTTTTACACTGAATTCTTCGTACTCAATTACTTGAAGATAAAAGAACCGGCCGATAAGCAACGCATACAGGGCAACAACCGCCACGACGAACCAGAAGCTTCGTCCGCGGAACATCCTGAGATGGATACCTACCCAATTCTTTTTCTTCTTCGGCATCGTTAACTTTCAATTTTCAGCTGTTAGCTGAAAGGAATCTTCTAGATAGCACAAATGACCAAGCGGGCCATAAAACAGTACACATAAGCGCTTTGGTGAACCAGCCCCAATCCAGCTGGAACGAACCAAAACAAAAACTCTCAAAAGCCATGAGGGTCGGAGTTATCAAAAAAATCGGAAGTATGGTTATCGCTTGTCCTACTTTCTGTAGCCATTGCAATCTCTGGCTCATCAATTCAGTAAGGAAAACAATAACTAATAAAGCTAAGGCATTTTGACCGAAAACAGCACCTCTATCGGTGTCTATTGTCAGTCCTAGTAGAAAAACTAACCAGTAGTAAATCCTATCAGGTTGGTAGATAGTCCAAAAAACCAAAGTCATTGACAGGAAATTTGGCATGAACGGCCAATCCCGCCAGGAAAACAAATCCAGCGTCCAACTGATGGCCATGGAGCCATAAATCCAATAGGGACCAGCGAAAATTGGATCCCAAATCGTCTTATCAGGTCGCGCTTGTTGTCTATAGCCTTCGGAATAGTCGCTCATTTTGCGGCCTTCTTTTTCTTTATGGCCGGTGGCGCCGGAGTACCCATAAGTTCAGGCTCGTCCTCAATCGGAGGCGGTATATTTATTGGATCGACTAGCAAAACGAGCACTGAGTCGTTATTTCCCATGCCTTTTACGGCTTTTATCGTTACTTCGACATAAGAGCCCGTATCGCTTGGAAGAGCTGAGATAACCGTGCCGACTGGAATGCCTTTAGGATACACACCATCCAAACCGGAAGTCACAACCTTATCGCCAGGTTTAATTTTATCGGTATAGGGCAGATCTCGAGACTCCAGTTTCAAGTCTTCACCAGTTCCCCGCACTAAGCCTCTGATTCCTGAGCCTTCGAATAGCACTGGCACTTCCTGATTTTTGTCTTGCACTAATCTAAGCAGACTGGAAAATGGACCTACATGGACAAGCTGACCGGCCAGACCTTTTTCCGAAAGTACAGGCATCCCAGGCTGAAGGCCCTGATCGGAGCCTCCGTTAATTTGGAAGCGTTGTGTATACCCGTCTGACAATACCCTAGTGACTTGGAACACGGCGGATGGCACTTGCTGAACTTTTTTCTGCATCAGCATTTGCTTTAGCATCCGATTTTCCTCTTCCAAGGTTTCTAGGCGACTTCCCAGGACCTGCACTTTCATGATTTCGTCTTTCAACTCCTGATTGTTTTTTAGGAGTTGATCTTTACTTGTCATATGTGCAGAAACATCCCGGGCGAGCCTAACAGGTGCCGCCAGGACTGTATACACAGAATCGGAAACTAGTGTGAGCCCGCTTCTGATGGGCTCCATCATCCTCATTTGGTGGTCTGTGATCATCAGTAGAACAGAGACCACCGCAAAAAAGCCAAAGCTTGTAACCGAGGACGGCCTAGGTCCGAAAAACTTCTTATTTGCCGTCTGTCCGGTCATTGGGCATTATTCTGCTACCCAACGCAGAATATCGAATCTTCTATCTTGCCGATGCCTTCAAGAGCGTAACCGCAGCCTCTAACCACACATCCAAGGGGATCGTCAGCTATGACTACTGGCAGTCCCGTCTCCTCCATAAGGAGGCGATCCAGATCCTTGAGCAATGCTCCACCACCTGTTAGGACTAAGCCTCGTACGGCAATATCCGCACCAAGTTCCGGTGGTGTTTGCTCAAGCGCTCTGTTGACTGCGCCGACAACCTGGTTGAGAGGCTCATTCAGGGCCTCTAAAACTTCATTACTAGTAATAGTGAAAGAACGTGGAACACCTTCAGCGATGTTGCGACCTTTCACTTCAAAATCTCGAACTTCGTTAGAGACAAAAGCCGATCCAATTTCCTTCTTTACGGTCTCTGCTGTTGGCTCACCAATTAGCATTCCGTAGTTGCGGCGGACGTAGTCGATAATTGCTTGATCGAACTTATCACCACCAACTCTTACGCTACAAGCGTAGACGATACCGCCTAATGAAATTACACCAACTTCAGTAGTACCGCCTCCAATATCAATAACAAGAGAACCCGATGCTTCCGATACGGGAAGGCCCGCTCCTAAAGCCGCAGCCATGGGCTCTTCAATAAGAAATACCTGTTTTGCGCCAGCTGCTTCTGCGCTCTCCTTAATGGCTCTTCTTTCCACCTGTGTTGACCCGTAGGGAACACAGATAACGATTCTTGGCCGAGGAGAAAAAATGCTGGGAGAGTGGACTTTTTTAATAAAACTCTTCAGCATCTGTTCAGTAACTGTGAAATTAGCTATCACCCCGTCCTTTAGTGGACGGATTGCTTCGATGTTGCCAGGCACGCGGCCTAGCATGCTTTTGGCTTCTTTGCCAACTGCCCTGACTTCCAATTTGTTGGAATTGCCTTTGTCTGTGCGTACTGCCACGACGCTTGGCTCATTGAGAACCATGCCCTTTCCGCGACAGTAGATCAACGTGTTTGCAGTGCCTAAGTCTATGGCGAGGTCATTGGAAAAGTACGACCTTATGCTTTCAAACATTAATAATCCCCGCCGCTTATGCGGCGACTCCTAGGAATAATAAATAAACTAAGCGAAATAATAGACTAAAAATTGTTATTCTTCTTTCGGTAATTCCTAGTACTTAAAGATTGATGCAAGCCGTTGTAACACGGCTCTTGCGATTTATGAGTTTCATCCATGGCACTTACACTAAAAGACATCCAGCGCATTTCCGATTTAGCGCGGATTGACCTATCAGAAGAAAAAGCTCAGCAACTGATGGTCGAACTTAACGACATTCTTGGAATGGTCGAGCAAATTCAGTCGGTTGACACTGAGGGGATAGAACCGATGCCACATCCCTTTGGGGGAGCCCAAAGACTGCGACCCGATGATGTAACAGAACATAACAGACGCACGGAGAATATGCAGAACGCCCCCGATGAAGTGGACGGACTCTTTCTCGTGCCTAAGGTAATTGAATAAAGAAGGCTGCCATGACTGATTTAACACAATCGACAGTTACGCAACTAAGTAAGCTCCTAGCGGCTAAAGAAGTATCGGCCGAAGAGCTTGCTAAAGCATATCTAGACAAGATCGATGCGCACAAGGAATTGCATGCCTATTTGGATGTTCGCCCTGAAGAAACTCTAAAACAAGCCAAAGAGGCGGACAAAAAAATTGCTGAAGGGACGGCAGGTCCCTTAACAGGCGTCCCTATTGCGCATAAGGACATCTTTGTTACTAAAGAGTGGCCAAGTACAGCCGCGAGCAAGATGCTTGAAGGCTATATGAGCCCATTCGATGCCACCGTGGTCGAAAGACTTAAGAAAGAAGGTATGGTGTGCCTCGGTAAAACCAATTGCGATGAATTCGCAATGGGTTCTACGACTGCTAATAGCGCTTATGGCAAAACTCTTAACCCGTGGGATAAGGATGCTGTTCCTGGCGGCTCCTCAGGTGGTTCAGCTTCCTGCGTAGCAGCTCGTACAGCACCAATAGCAACAGCTACGGATACTGGCGGTTCAATTCGCCAGCCAGCGGCCTTTTGCGGCGTTACGGGTATAAAGCCCACTTATGGGCGCCCAAGCCGTTGGGGCATGATTGCATTCGCTTCAAGTTTAGATACGGCCGGAGTTATTGCACAGACAGCAGAAGATTGCGCGCTTGTCCTTTCCTCCATCATTGGTTTCGATAAGAGGGATTCCACCAGTATTGAGTTGCCACCGGAAGATTTAACAATCGACTTAAACCAGGACATTAAGGGTAAGCGCATTGGCGTACCTCGTAAATGGCTTGAAAAGCTTTCGCCCGGCCTTAAGGCTAGTCTTGAAGAAGCTTTGAAGAAATATCAGTCCCTAGGAGCTGAGCTCGTGGACATCGATCTTTCCAAAGCTGATTTAGGTGTACCCGTCTACTACATTATTGCCCCGGCTGAAGCAAGCTCAAATCTAAGCCGCTATGACGGTGTGCGCTATGGGCACCGCGCAGGAAAATATGCCGATCTACTCGACATGATTAAAAAGAGCCGTGACGAAGGTCTCGGGCCAGAACCAAAAAGAAGAATTCTCATCGGTACCTATGTGCTCTCACATGGCTACTATGACGCCTACTACATCAAGGCGCAGAAAGTCAGAAGACTGATCGCCCAGGAATTTGATAACGCTTTCGCAAATAAGTGCGACATCATTTTTGCTCCGGTCTCAACTGATGCAGCTTTTAGCTTTGGCGATAAGAACGATCCTCTTTCTCTTTATCTGAGCGATTTGTTTACAGTACCGGGTTCTCTGGCAGGGCTCCCAAGCATGAGTCTGCCCTGCGGGATTTCGGATAAAGGTCGGCCATACGCTTTCCAGCTTATTGCGCCAAGGTTGCAGGAATCTTCTCTTTTAAATACTGCCCACGCATACCAACTTGTCACTGACTGGCATAAGAAAGTGCCGGCTGGCTACTAAGAGGAATTAAATATGGAATGGGAAGTCGTAGTTGGACTAGAGACACATGTCCAACTTTCAACAAAAAGCAAAATTTTCTCCGGCGCATCCGCTAGTTTTGGCGCCGAACCAAACACCCATGCCTGTCCCGTAGACCTTGCGCTTCCGGGATGCCTGCCCGTGCTTAACAAAGGTGCAGTGGATAAGGCAATTCGCTTTGGCTTGGCAATGAAGTCGAAGGTAGCCAATAGAAGTGTTTTTGCTCGCAAAAACTACTTTTATCCGGATTTGCCAAAAGGCTATCAGATTAGCCAATTCGAAGAACCAATCGTCATTGGCGGACACCTCACATTTAATGTCGAAAATCCCGACGGCACGCTCTATGAAAAGACAGTGAACTTAACACGAGCTCATCTAGAGGAAGATGCCGGTAAAAGCGTCCATGGCATTGTTCATGGTAAGACGGGTATTGACCTTAACCGTGCTGGTACACCATTACTGGAAATTGTTAGCGAACCTGACATGCGTAGCGCCGCCGAGGCAGTAGCCTATGCAAAAGCACTGCATGCACTAGTAATGTGGATAGGGATAAGCGATGGGGATTTGCAAAAAGGCAATTTCCGTTGCGACGCCAATGTTTCTGTCAGACCTAAAGGACAAAAGGAACTTAATACCCGTTGCGAAATTAAAAACCTCAATAGCTTCCGTTTCCTGCAAAACGCTATCGAATACGAAGTGCGCAGACAAATTGAAGTGATGACTGACGGTGGCCAAGTCGTACAGGCAACGAGACTATACGATCCCGATAAAGACGAGACACGTGAAATGCGTACTAAGGAAGACTCCATGGATTACCGGTACTTCCCGGATCCTGATCTTCTTCCTCTAGAAGTCTCAGACGAGTGGATTGAAGAAACTAAGAAGACGATGCCGGAATTGCCTAACGCTATGCGTAGGCGGCTTATTGCAGATTTTGGCATTAGCCAAGCAGATGCCCATCAGCTGACTTCTTCCCGGGATTTAGCAGTCTTCTTTGAAAAGACGGCCAATCTTGCTAAAGATAAGAAGGCAGTGGCCAACTGGATACGCGGTGAAGTACTAAGTCGATTAAATGCGGCTGAATTACCAATCAGCCAGTGTCCGTTAACGCCCGAGCAGCTTGCTTCCACTCTCAACCGCCTAACTGAAGGAGTCATTAACCAAAAAGGCGCTAGAACTCTATTTACAGCGTTCTGGGACGGAGATAAGCGAGACGCCGATACTTTGATTGCCGAACTAGGTCTGAAACAAATCTCGGATAGCGGGGCAATTGAAGCAATAGTCGATGAAGTAATTGGCAAGAATCCCAAGATGGTCCAAGAGTATCAATCTGGGAAAGCCAAGGCCTTTAACGCATTGGTTGGTCAAGTGATGAGGATAGCTAAAGGCAAAGCCAATCCAGCCCAAGTTAACGAAATTCTTAAAAAGAAACTTGGGTAGCTCATGAAGACTGCAAAGGCGCCAATGGCGCCTTTGCTTTATTGAAATGAAAGTTTGAGCTAGTTTTGTCTTATTGAGTTTTTGCAGCTGGTTTTTCAATGCCGTATTTAGTCCGGTTTTCCGCAATGCGCTTTTCGAAGTCGTGAAGCCGCTCACTATCGGACGATTGCAAGTAGGCTAGTAGATCTTCCATATTGGCTATTGAAACTACAGGGACTTTATATCTTTCCTCTACTTCCTGTACGGCTGAAATTGGAAGCACATCCTCTACTGTTCCTGCTCGCTCCATTCTATCTAAGGCGATCATCACTCCAGCTGGTTGGCCACCGTGTGCCTTAATGAGATTGATTGATTCGCGAATTGACGTCCCAGCTGAAATCACATCATCGATAATAAGAACTTTCCCTTGGATAGGTGCTCCGATAATATCCCCGCCTTCTCCATGATCTTTTACCTCCTTGCGGTTATAGGCAAAAGGGATATCTCTTCCTAGCTCAGCCATTCTGATAGCTAGGGAGCAGGCTAAAGCAATGCCTTTATAAGCCGGTCCGAAAACCATGTCGCACTGGAGCCTCCCCTCGTCAATTGCCTTGATCAAGGTCTGTGCATAAAAATTGGATAGCTGATGAAGCATGCTTCCAGTGTTAAAGTCACCCGCATTGAAGAAATAAGGCGACAGCCTTCCAGCCTTAGTCTTGAATTCTCCAAAGCGCAGAGCTTTCGACTTAATGCAAAACTCAAAGAATTGATTTTGTAATGAGGTCATCTTTATGCTGTTATTGGCAAAACATTCTCGTTATTCTATTCGCAGGTGAGGCATTGTGCTGAGAATCATAACCATCAATACCAACGGCATACGAAGTGCATTCAATAAAGGACTATTAGAGTGGATGCTCACGCAGGATGCCGATTTCATCTGCATGCAGGAACTAAAAGCGCAGGAAGCCGATCTTTCTAAAATCCACTTGGAAGTTCCCGGATACGAATTCCATGGTCATTTTGCCCAACGAAGAGGATACTCCGGCGTCGCTATCTATACCCGCCATCGACCAGCTCGTATCAGCGCAGGAATTGGAATTAAGAAATACGATTCGGAAGGCCGATATATTCAAATTGATTTAGACAATCTATCCATAGTTTCTGTCTATTTTCCTTCAGGTACTACCGATGAGCGTCAGGAAATCAAACTGACTTTTCTTAAGCAATTCATGACGCATCTGCGGAAACTTAGGAAACAGGGTCGAGAAGTTATCTTATGTGGAGATTTCAATATTGCCCATAAGGAAATCGACATAAAGAATTGGAAAGGCAATCTTGACCATCCGGGCTTCCTTCCAATAGAAAGAGATTGGCTCACTCGATTATTCACAAAGGAAGGGTGGTCCGATGTCTTTAGGCTTCTTAATCAAGAACCGGATCAATACACTTGGTGGAGTAACCGAGGTCAAGCTCGGGCAAAGAATGTTGGATGGAGAATAGACTACCAGATAGGAACAAAAGAAGTTTCAGCCAAAGCAAAAAGCGCAAGGATTTATAGAGAAAAGATGTTTTCCGACCATGCGCCCGTCATCATCGATTACGACTGGGATCTCCATTAATGAACATAGAGCAAATTCTTTTCAGTCAGGGATTTGGAACTCGATATGAATGCCGAGCTTTGATTTTGACTGGAAAATTTAAAGTAGGCGATAAGACTTATACGGATCCAAATGAAAATATCCCAGTAGAGGAATTGGAATTCTCAGTCGATGGCATCGAATGGCCTTATTACGCCAAGGCCATCATTATGCTTAATAAACCAACTGGCTACGAATGTTCATTAAAACCAAGTCGCTATCCTTCTGTTCTGGCGCTTCTTCCTCCTCCACTTAGAAAAAGAGGCCTGCAGCCTGTAGGAAGGCTGGATGCCGATACAACAGGGTTGCTGTTGCTCACCGATGATGGTGCATTAAACCATCGACTCACTCATCCAAAAAGACACGTGCCTAAAACCTATCTAGTGGAAACTAAACATCCAGTTTCCGATAAACAGATTCAATCTCTGATCGCAGGAGTAGAGCTTGAAGGTGGCGATGGCATTGTCAAGGCTGAAGCTTGCACGCTTATTGATCCCACTCATCTATCCTTGAAGTTAACGCAAGGAAAATACCACCAGGTTAAGAGAATGCTCAGCGCAGTTTCCAACCGAGTAGAAAATTTAAAGCGCATTAGTTTCGGCAAACTTGATTTACCAGCCGACCTTCCCGAAGGAAAGTGGCAATGGGTTACTTCGGCAACCTCCATCATCTGAAATAGACATGAGTAAAGCTAGTAGTTGGACATCCGTTCTAAAAATTTATTTGCAGCCTGTATGCATTCGTATGCTTTTTCTTGGATTTTCTTCAGGGCTGCCTCTACTTTTAGTGCTAGGGACTTTAAGTTTCCGACTGCGAGAAGCCGGTGTGGAGCTACGTGTCATTGGGTTTATGTCCTGGCTTGGATTAGCTTACGGGTGTAAATGGTTATGGGCTCCAATTGTCGATAACGTCGGCATACCTTTCATGACGGCTCATATGGGACAAAGAAAGGCCTGGTTGGCTCTCTCCCAAATACTTATCGTCTGTGGTCTTCTTGGCATCGCAATCTTCAATCCGCAAACTAACTTCGGGATGATCCTCGCTTGCGCAGCTGTCACGGCATTTGCTTCTGCAACGCAGGATATTTCTGTAGATGCCTATAGTATATAAAGCGCTTCTGCCGAGTATCAGGGAGCTTTGGCGGCCTGTTACCAAACTGGTTACCGCATTGCCATGATTTGGGCTGGTGCCGGCTGCTTAGCTATTGCGGCATTTGCTTCCACAGGAACCGATCCACTGGCCTATGACCAGGCAGGTTGGACAGTCGCTTATGGAGTCATGGCTGCATCAATGGCAGTAGGGCTAGCTACCGTACTATTTTCGCCTCCACCTAGCATCTCGGACGAAAAGGCTAAAGCAGTTCAGCTAGCCGACATGTCCCAGCAAATTAATAATTTCGTAATCAGACACCCAGCTTGGCAGCCCCACATTGCAAAAGTAGCTGGATGGTTCCTCGTAGTGTGCTGGAATCCATTTAAGGACTTCTTTGTTCGCTATAGAAGAGATGCACTTATTGTTTTGCTGCTGATCGCGACTTATAGGATTAGCGACGTAGTCATGGGCGTCATGAGCAATCCTTTCTATCGGGATCTAGGCTTTTCAAAAGAAGAAGTAGCGGCCGTCTCCAAAATTTACGGGGTCATTATGACCTTGGCTGGGGCTTTCCTTGGCGGAGCCATTGTTGTCAAGCTTGGAGTTTTAAAGACTCTGTTTATTGGCGGCTTACTATCGTCGGCTACGAATTTACTGTTTTCCTGGTTAGCTACGGTCGGCCATAACCTCACTTTTCTTATTTTTACGGTTAGTGCGGACAATTTAGCAGGTGGATTAGCTAGTTCGGCCTTTGTCGCCTATCTCTCAGGACTGACTAATGTGAAGTATTCGGCCACGCAATATGCACTCTTTTCTTCAGTGATGCTTTTGCTTCCAAAATTTATCGCAGGCTTTTCTGGCGTATTTGTAGAGGCAACTAGCTACTCGACCTTTTTCATAGGCACTGCGCTTCTTGGCATTCCCGTGTTGATCCTTATTCCACTAATTGGATATCTGCAAAGTAGAAGTGGGCAGATGGCTGTTCAACATTGAAATTGCGATTCTTGAGAACCGCCTAAGTGAAAATCAAACTTGCCCAAGGTCTCAAAAGCCTCCACATAAGGAGGCTTTCTACGCTTAAACCGGTAGCTATAGCTTGTTCATCGATCATCGATATAAAAAGAGCGGACGTTGGACTTAATCTTTGTCTTCTTCGAGTCCTTCGTAATCCCTGAAATCAAGGCATTCGTTGACTGGCCATCCGTTAAGTTGCTCTCCTAGTATTCCGATGTCGGTGGCTAATTCGAAAAGGACATCTTCATGGACTTTGAAGTCTTCTTTTAATAGCCTAGCTACCTTGCGATATTGGGCCTTGGCATCGGGGTCTTGATCGAACAAAGTCCAGCTAGTGGGACAAAGTGCCACTATGTGGGTTAGGACGTCATCTGATGTGTTTGCCCAGTTCTTATGCCGAACAAGAGTATTAATCGTGGCAAGAAAACCGCTAGTAAAGTCAGATACCGCTTCAAGTGCCTGGTCAACTGTAAAGTCTTCGGTCTTTGCTTCTGAAGTGGCGTTATCCTCTTTAAGTTCCTCCTTAGTTTCCTTCGGCTCTTTCTTCGATTCTTCTTCAGTCTCAAAGAAAATTAAATAAGGGTCGAGGATCTCCGACTTAGCAAGCTGATTTTGGATTGCTTCGTATCTTCGAAGAATTATCTTGCGCATTTTCGCCGCTTCTTCGGTATCGGCTTGATAAGGCTCCCCAAAATATTTTTCAAATAGATCACGAGCTGGAAACAGAGGAGGACATAAGGCCAGACCTGTCAGAACACCATCCGCGACTGTCAAATTCGGAATTTGTAGACACTGTTCTTCTGGAATTTGCTCTATCCAACGCTCAAGAGTTTCAAGCTCTTCTAGAGTCGGTGGCGGACCGTAGCGAAATTCCGATTTTGGTTTATTGGCTCGTTCTGTTTTTGCTTTTTTAGGTTTTGCCATGATGAATAGTTCTATTAATTTCCTAAGCTCTTAACTTTTCAGTTTTAGCTTTTAGCTTTTAGCTTTTAGCTTTTAACTCTTGGCTATTCTCTAATCCTTCTTTTAGCCTTGATGTTCTTGGCCCAACCTACTTTCAGTATTAGCTTTTTACAGTTTCGGGTTCGGCCTCGGCCTCAGCTTCGACTTTAGCTTCTTTAGCTTCCGGCTTCTCTTCTTCTTTCGTAGATTTCTTTTCAGCTGTCCCCTTGCCTTGACTTACAGCATGGGCAATAGCTTCGTTTCTTATTCTCTCTAAAAAAGCCTCCAATTCTTCTTTAACTTCCTTGCCGGTTCGCTTGGAAAGCACAGTTTCGACAAGCTTTTCGCATTCGGATTTTTTAATGTAGCGGATCAGCCTTTTTGCTATTGGAATTTGCATGGCTGCCATAGAGAGTTCAGTGAAGCCAAGTCCAACAAAAAATGGGATTAGCAGGCGTTTACCACCCATTTCTCCACAGATCGAAATCTCTTTATTTAAGCTTTGCGCAACTTTTGCGACATTGGCAATTAGTTGCAGGACACTTGGATTAAATTCGTCATAAAGAGGCGCTACGGTAGGATTTCCTCTATCCACTGCTAAGGTATATTGAATTAAATCGTTAGTCCCGATGGAGCCGAAACTAACTTCCGATAAATAGTCCATCGGACGCAGTGCGACAGCTGGCACCTCTACCATTATCCCTAGCGGAACGTCAGGATTGAAGTCTACTTTCTCAGCAATCAGCTGACTTTTTGCCGATTTAATGTATCTTTTAGCTTCCTGAATTTCTTCGACAGAAGAAATCATCGGCAACATGATTTTCACGTTCTGCTTATAAGCTGCTCTCATGATAGCTTTAAGCTGCGTCAGAAAGAGGTTGGGATTAG
>JAJPXW010000282.1:0-4921 GCA_021205255.1 Burkholderiales bacterium | reverse complement strand
ATGGAACAGCGGATTGCCCTTAATCCAAGTGCGGGATTGTCTTCCTCTTCCACGGTGGCAACCGTACCGCTAGCGCGAGCACCGGCATTTAGAAGCTTATCCCCACCCACATCTAGAGTGCGAATAATGATCTCCTTGCCTTCCATGGAGTCAATTAAAGACTTATAGCTCTCATACTGTTCTTCTTCATCAGGCAGCTTATCCCTTCCCATAAATAGATATTCGCTGCGATATAAGCCAATGCCTTCGGCTCCTTGCTCTAGTACGTCGTCTATGGCGGCCACCATAGCGATATTGGCCATAAGTTTGACCTTATGCTTGTCCTTAGTGATGGCTTTACTTCGCCGAGACTTGGCAAACCGTACTAGCTGGTCTTCTTCGGCTTGCACTTTCTGGGAGATTTCTTTGATCTCCTCTGCTGTCGGATTGCAGAGAATAGAACCCTGACTTGAATCAATGAAAATGATTTCGCCGTCTTTAATTTGGCTACGGGCGCCGGGTACTCCTACGACTGCAGGTATAAACAATGTCTGAGAAAGGACAGCTGTGTGGGAAGTCGGCCCTCCTTTTTCAGTGATTATGCCAACAAGATCAAGATCTTCATATTCCGTCAGCCAAATAACATCGGCCAAGGATAAGTCGCTTGTCACCAGAATAGTTTCTTCGCCAGTAGTCGGAGCGTTTTCCTGGGCAGCCAAAGTTTCTTCGGAAATCTTTCTGTTGACTCCTGCCAATTCCTGCTGTAGACGATTAACAGCGTGTTCAATGTCATCGCCGCGTTCCGACAAATAGGAATCCGACATGTTTTCAAAAACGGATTTGACCTCTTCTAGGTGGATTGCTAAAGCCCATTCAACATTTATTAGGCGTTCTCGTACGATTCTTTCGACTTCGTCGTGAAGAGTCTCGTCATTAATTAGCATGCGGAACATTTCAAGGAAGGACTTGACTTCTTTCGGTGACCTCTTTGGAGTCCGCTTGAGCAAGGCAGCCAGTTCTCTATTTACACCGGTGATAGCTTTCTGAAAGCGTTGGAGTTCGGGCTTGACTTGGTCTTCTTTAATTGAGTATTGAGGAAGCTTTAAAGGGGCAATTGCCATTACTCTGGCTCTTCCCCAACCTAATCCATTTGAAATCCCAATACCATGCAATACTTTTCTTTCTGGCGCAATTTTTTCAACCATTGGCGCTATTCCTATTCCTTCTCCCCGAACTTAGTTTCAAAGAGCTCTTTAATTGCTTTTAACAGATCATCTTCATCGGTGCCATCGGCAGTTACTTGGAGTTGCGTGCCTTGCGCTGCGGCCATCAGCATGACTCCCATAATCGACTTGCCGTTAACATTCCGCTTACCGTTAGACATAGTGAGGGAACTCAAAAATTCATTCGCTTTTTGAGTTAACTTCGCAGCTGGTCGGGCATGTAGTCCAAGCTTGTTCGTTACAGTTACAGTGATTGTCTTCATTAGTACAAATGTTTGGTTTGATTTCCTCAGCTTTTTGGGCAATGATGCTCAAAGGCTGTCCTCTGTAGCAAATGACCTTCATCAGTAAAGGAATGCTCAATGGGTCCAATATCAGGACTGGTTTTTCTTGTGAAAATTGATGAGAGACATTACTCGGTGTCGCACCGCATAAATCCGTCAAAATGACTGTTTCCTCAGTATGCAATTTAGCCAGGGCCTGTTTAAGCTGTTCAAGCTGCGCTTCTTTCGGCTCGTCGGAAATAATATCCACAGCTTCGAAATCTTGAAGCTGACCATAAATTTGTGTTACTACTTCGTAGAAAGCTGACGCAATCGGCTTATGCGCAACTATCAAAATACCTTTATGCAATTTCTGACTCCATCTCTAGAGTGCGCTTATTCTACCTATTAGATCTTCAGCAATAATGCCATCCAATTGGTGGAAAGTCGCCTCGTAGCCACTCAAAGGCGATAAACCCATTGGCTTTACAATTGCTTCTTGCTAAAAAAGAGGAAAAATCATGGCTATCGTTACTTTCAGATCCAATGCCGCAGGCGAAATTTTAATGTTTAGGGAAACTGCAGAAGCCATTTTTAAGATCATAGGCAAGCCCTTAGGCCTTAGAGGCGTGCTAACAGTCGAGGAACTGCCTGAGGCCATTAAATCCATTAAGCACCAAATGGAAAAAGAAAAAGCCATCATTAAGGAAGAGACTGCCAAGGAAGACAAGCAATTTAGACAATTCCAAGATTTGGACCAAGACGACAAAAAGAAAAGGGAAAAGCCAATTTTCTTTACTCAGCGTGTCTACCCACTACTAGAAATGATGGAGTTTTCACTAAAAGATAAAGTTCCGGTCATGTGGGATTAACAAAGTTAAGACATAGCAGCGAGCGCTCTTTCGAAAACCATCGATATTGAGCAAAACACTTTTTCAACGGAAAAGCCTTGGTTAGGATTTCCAGAACCCGACCGTAAACAACACCAGGACGGTAAACATTTCCAGGCGCCCAACAATCATGAGGAAAGTGCAGAAATAGAGCTGGAAATCGGAGAGCGCTCCAAAAGTGTTGGCTGGACCTAGGCTTCCTAATGCAGGACCTAGGTTATTTAACATCGCCAGCGAAGTAGAAAAAGCAGTTAACCCGTCCAGACCTGTAAAAAGAAACATCATCGTTCCGAAGCCGGCTAATAGGATGTAGAGCATAAAGAATCCTATTACCGCAAATACGACTTGGGAGCTGATGACCTTGTTTCCGATCTTTAGTGGAATGACCAGCTGTGGATGCACTAAACGTCTAAATTCAAGTACCCCTTGCTTAACCATGGCAATCATTCTTATCATCTTGATGCCTCCGCCAGTCGAACCGGCGCAAGTCGCAAAGCAGGAAATCAGAAGAATTAGAATCTGGACAATTAACGGCCACTCACCGTAGTTTGTGTTGGAAAAACCACTGGTACTAATAACAAAAATCGTATTGGTAAGGGCGTAGTAAATCGTATCCTCAACATTGTCGTAGGAATTCCAGACAAGAAGGAAGACAATGGCGACAAGCGAAGCGCAAAGAGCTGTCAGCATCCAGGCCACTCCTTCCGTATCTTTGAAGTAAGTCCTTAAGTTAAGACTTTTCCAAGCTGCAAAATGTATGGAAAAGTTAATTCCCCCAATAATTAAAAAAGTTATGCAGACGTAGTCGACCGCTCTAGTGTCCCAATAGGCAAATCCTGCATCATGGGAGGAAAATCCACCTAAGGAGACCGTCGTGAAGGTGTGCCTAATGGCATCGTGCCAGTCCATGCCTGCAAAATGGGAGCCCACGGCACAAGCCTCGGATAAAGCAAAATATATATTGAAAATCGCTTTGGCCGTATCGGCAATACGGGGAGTTAGACGACCTTCCTTAAGTGGCCCAGTCGATTCGGCCCTAAAGATCTGCGCGCCACCAATTCCTAACAGTGGCAAGACAGCTACGGCCATGACTAGAATTCCAACCCCACCTAGCCATGACAGGAAGCATCTCCAAAAATTCACGCTATAAGGTAGCGAGTCCAGTCCCGATAGAACTGTTGCGCAAGAAGTCGTTATCCCTGAAACAGCTTCAAAAAAAGCATGCGAAAAAGCAATATTCGGGATGGTCATATATAGCGGAATGGTAGAAAAGAAAGCAAGCGACACCCATGCAAGCGTCACGAGCAGGAATCCATCCCGTGGAATTAATTCCCTCTTAAACGACTTCGTGCAAAACCAAATTACTAGACCAGAAAGTAACGTCGTAAGAAATCCCACTATAAAGCCAGGTCCCGCCCCGTCCTGACGCCACACTGCAAGCAATGTCGGAATCAACATGGCTACCGAAAAGCCCATAATTACTAATCCAAGTACATTTAGTACTGGAAGAATCATGAGATTTAGGACAGGGGGAAGTCGCATAGAGAGGATCCATCAGAAAAAATTTACTTTTGGCGTGAATTTCTTTTCGACTTTCGGAATATCGGAATGATTGGCCACAAAAATAATTACATGGTCACCATCCTCAATTGTTACATCCTCATAGGACATATAAACTTGCTCCGAGGTGCGGGTTTTGCGAATAATAGCAACCGCTTTAGCTTCTCCGGATAAATTTAGTTCATTCATCTTCTTGCCAATAATGTCAGAGGTCTTCTGTGTACCATGGGCAACCAGTTCCAAAATTTCCCCTCCACGCCGTAAGGCATGTGCCGAGACAACATCTCCTTGCCGGATATGCTTAAGAAGCTCAGAAAGAGTCGCTTCCGTAGGAGAAAAGGCAATATCGATGTTGGTTTCCTCCACCAAATCGATGTAGTTCACCCGATTGATGATAGTAATTGTTCGATGTGCACCTAATTTCTTAGCAAGTAGGCAACTCATAAAGTTGTCTTCATCGTCGTTAGTGACTGCAACGAAGACATCAGTATTGGCAATCCCCTCATTTATAAAGAGCGTCTCATCCGTCATATCGACATTGAGTACCAATACAGAACTTGAAAGATGCTGGGACAAGTATTGGCAACGAGCCATATTGCTCTCAAGAATCTTGATGTTATAGGGATTGCCTTGCAAGGTTTCCGAGTCATCAAGCGCTCTTGCTAACTGCAATCCTAAACTGCCACCTCCGGCAATCATCACGCGGTCGGATTTTCTTGTCTTAGAGCGAAATGTTTGAATCACATTGAAAGCGGCGTTTCTCGTCGTAAGAAAAGAGACTTCGAAGCCAGCCTCTATTTTTGAATCGCCTTTGAGCTTCGTAACTTGCTTCTTACCCGGTTTACCAGCAGAAATGATTTGTACTTTAGCTTCTGGCACCAACTCTCGGATCTTACTAATTGGTTGCCCGGCCATTTTGGAGTCAGTAACAACTTTAACAGCTAATAGTAGAAGCTCTCCGGAATCAAACTCGATTACTTGCAGCGTTTCTGGATAGGTGATTAGC
>JAJPXW010000211.1 GCA_021205255.1 Burkholderiales bacterium | reverse complement strand
GTTTCAGACTTTGGAATAATTGAAAATCAAATTCTTCTCTACTTGCTGCTTTTACAAAAGTCCTTTTTCGGGACGCTCTTAAAATACCCTGCTATTAGTTTTTGTTTTTATAGTTGAAAGAAGTGTTGACGGAGAGCGGCAAATTCCATGTCTTTGTGTTCAGTTGTAGAGGCCTATTTAAGTCTTTGATCTATTGGAATTAAATGAAAGGAAGAAATACTGAGCGTTCGTGACGAGACTCTCTAATAAAAGCAAAAGAAGTCTAAGGGCTCTAACCCTAGAAATGAGGAAGTCAACGCCTTCAAGATCTTTAAAAACAAAAGATTTGGAACTAATGCGGGTAAACTCCACATTTCAGTAAAGACTCCTTTTCCCAAGAAGAACAATCATGGACAACCAGAAGGAAAATAAGCCAGTCAAAGCCCTAGCCCCGAGATTCTCCAATCTCGAACTATCCCGAATCTTTGCCATGTTCTTGATCGTGGCGCATCATTTCTCCGTTCATGGCAGAGTGCCCATCTGGCACGGGGACTATCCACTCTCGTTTAACTATTATTTCGACCAGATGATGTCAACAGGAGGCAAGATAGGCGTTAACTTGTTCGTGTTGATTTCCGGCTACTTTCTGATCACTAAGATCAGTAAGATGAGCTCCTTGGTTTACTTATGGCTGACTACATTCTTTTATGTCATTCTGTTTTTTGCCATATTTACCATTTGCGGTGTCCATCAATTTACTTGGAGCGGACTAATAGCTTGCTTCTTCCCGATTAGAAACGATGCTTACTGGTTTGTTTCGGCTTATTTCCTCTTGATTCTCCTTTCACCCTTTATCACCATTGGGTTTAATGCTCTCACAAATAAGCAGCTTCTTTCCTTCCTTATCGTCTTTGGAATAGTCTGGTCCGTTATTCCAACATTGACAACGCAGAACGAGTATTACGGTTCTACTCTTCTTTGGTTTGTCTATATCTTTGCGTGGGGCGGATATCTAAGAAGGACGGAGCCGGAAAAACGGTTCGGCAAGCCGCTATATTGGGCTGGAGTTCTTGGAGCTTGGCTCCTAATAGCCATCATTACGTTATTGGCCGACCTTTCCAACCGATATGTGGATTTACTTCCCTATATCGACTGGTTTACTTTCGCCAATATGAATAGTGTGTTTTCACTTATAGCCGCACTTTCCATCTTCATGATTTTCAAAACCTGGGACATGCCTTATGTACCTTGGATTAATAAGACTGCAGGAGCAATGCTCGGCGTCTATTTAATCCATGAAAATCCAATTCTCTATCCTTGGATGTGGAAATCACTATTTGATGTACCGGCTCACCTAAACGATTTTTGGTTCCCCCTGTGGGCTTTAGGAGTTACCACATTAATATTTGTAGCCTGCACTCTTATAGACCTTGGTCGTGAACACTACATGCGCAAGTGGTTTAACGAAACAATTAGAGTGAAGCTGGCTCCTTGGGACAAGAAGATCAGTACTTTCTTTTCTGAAAGGCCAGTCGTAGCTAAATAAGCTGTTAAAAATGAGAATCCATCCGATCTTAAAAGGTATTTTCCTGGCTGCCTTTGCAGGATGCTGCTGGGGTTCGATGGGAGTTGCCTCTCAATATCTATTTACTGATTGTGGCTTCACTCCCGATGATTTGACGCCATTGAGAATGCTTGGCGCAGGTGTTGTCATGCTTCTCTTTGTCGCCTACTCTCAAAGGAGAAATCCTCTTAACGATCTTAAAAATCTCAAGAACCTACGAGATTTGCTAATTTATGGTATTACTGTCCTGCTCATTCAATATTGCTTCTTTGTTGCAATTAATGTTAGCAATGCTGGTACTGCAGCGATAATGGTAGGAACCGGGCCTCTTTTTATTATGGGGTTCTATGTAGTTTGCAAGAATAGAAAACCCACCTATCGAGAACTAGTTTGTGTCTGTCTGGCAATAATTGGTATAGCACTCATCATTACCAAAGGTGATTTCAGAAGTCTCAATTTCTCTTGGCAAGGTGCTTTTTGGGGAATTTTGGCTTCGGCCTTTGGAGCAGTATCCACAATTCAGCCACGTGCGGCTATGAACCGAATTGGAGTCATTTCAGTAGTAGGCTGGGGAATGTTGCTCGGAGGTCTCGTTTCCTGCCTATTTATAAGTCCAATCCCTAAAGCTAGCGTCTGGAACCTCACGACTATTGCATGCTGTCTTTACATCGTGGTTTTTGGAACCGTCATTTCTTTCTGTTGCTACCTTAAAAGTACCGATTACGTCATTCCATCCGTTTCCGCAATTCTTGCCTCGTTCGAACCGTTATCGTCAGTATTCCTCTCAGTAGTCATTCTTGGTACGACTTTCAATTCCTGGGAAATCCTTGGTGGTCTAGCTATTATTTCCAACATGATCATTCTATCTTGGCCATCTGGGAGGTCTATTGCTGCAATTCCACCGTCAAGTGAAAACGCACAAAATTAATCTCTTGCTTTTGAAGTTAAGGAACTAAGGGGAAAAGAAATAATTTCAGTTTAGGTTGAGAGCCAGTTAGGAAGTTGCTTAATCTTTGGCGGATGGAACTTTAACAAGATTCATATCGTGTTGAATGCGCTTGGTTCTTTGGGCAAGAAGCTTGGATCTATGATTCTTGTTTTGGAACACTTTGGGATTTATCAAAATAGAAGCCAGCCAGACTGCCTGATTCTTATTGAGCTTAGCCGCAGAAGTCTTGAAGTAGTGTTGGGCCGCTTCTTCGGCGCCAAAAACTCCTTCTCCAAATTCTGCAATGTTGAGATAAGTTTCCAGAATCCTCTTCTTTCCCCAAACAAATTCAACAATCGGACTTAGAAAGATTTCCTGGGCTTTTCTCCAGAGGCTTCTTTCATGGCTTAGGAATAAATTTTTAACAGTCTGTTGAGTAAGCGTTGAACCACCTGGTGCCTTTCTATTACTAAATAAGTAATCGTACGCTGCCTTCTTAAACGCTTCCCAATCCACACCTGAATGGTTCATAAACTGTGCATCTTCGTCAGCTACCAAGGCTTGTACCAAGTACGGAGAAATCTGATTGAAATCCACCCATTTGTATTTGACTTCCACAAGCGTTTTGTCATTCAAGCGAGCTTCTTCCGAACGAGTAAAGGGCGTAGAGACTGGGTCAAAGTACTTAAACCAAAATATTTGAAGAACAAAGTGAAGCTCATAGAAAATAAGCAAAAGAAGCAAAAAGGATCCAATTTTCCAAATCAGTCCTAAGAGTCCACGCTTCTTTTTCATTTCACTTAGTTTTCGAGCTCACGCCTAAATTTTAGAGACATTTCAACAGATCACAGATGATTTAACGGCCTTATAGAAACACAGGTTGATGAGATTCCGGAAGTAATCCTTATTGTGCAAGCAATCAATGGCAACTAAGCGATACTTAGACAAAGTTATTCCGATGCACTTACAAAAGATTTTGCAGTCCGAGGAACCAATTGTGATGGTAAGAAGCAACTACCGTCTTGCTATCACAAATACACTTGCACTAGAAGAACTAAAAGACGATGTGTCGGCTTCCTGTTACCGAACTATCAGCCCTTCTTAATACTCCAATTTATAAGTCTCTGTCAGAAGTATGGATTCATTCCAAGGCAGAAATTCCATTCGAATCGATAATAAGAAGATGGCCAATATTTATTACCAAAGAGTTCACCTGTTCCTGAATCCTACCGTAACAATTCCCCCTCTTCAGTGCGCGCCAAGGAAATGGGAGGCATCCATTTACATAAAATTATAT
>JAJPXW010000089.1 GCA_021205255.1 Burkholderiales bacterium | reverse complement strand
ATACGTGTTAAGCAGCGTGCTTTGATGGACCTGGTCTCCAAAATCGTGAACAAGCTCGCCGGAACCTTCGCGGTAAAGAAGAACGACAGGAGGCAGGCGCTCAGTTCGGGCAATCCGCTTGAAAATTCCTGCGCCTTCTTCCTCAACAACGAAAAATCCCTGAGGACCTTCCTACAGAAGGGCAATTACTTGGTCGAGCCGGACAACAACGTCATAGAGAGAAGCATCAGGCCCCTGGCGGTGATACGCAACGCCAGCCACTTCTGGAACTCCCCCGAGTATGCGGAAGCCACTTTGGCTAGGCTAACCGTGTTCAGGACTCTCGAGCTAAACGGCATCGACCCCCTGGCGTGGTGCCAGAAGCTATGCGGGGCTGTCTACGACCATATCGCCTCCAAGCTCATGGACTACAACTGGAGGGATACCGGCGAGCTGACCACCAAAGTGGGCATCCGGGCCGAGGCCAAGCCGGGCGAAACCGATAAGTTGCCGGAAGGATTAAGACAATATCGCCTGAGCGAACTAATCAAGGACTTCCCGTTCAGCGAATGGGTGATGGAAGCCCTGTTCGGGGATGATGCGGGTAAATATCCCCAGCTCCAGGAGCCGGAGGCAAAAATCCAGAATTCCTGAAAACTGGCCCAATGCCGGTTTGTGTGATTTATGTTACGACTTGAACAATAATCCTGGCATCTGGACACCAAGGGTATTGGAATTATCTTATCTACCTTAGGGACAAGGAGTCCGCTTCCGAAGTCAATCCAATTGTTAAAGAACTAGGTGCATTCATACCTGTGGATGCACAATTTCCATATTGTATATCACTGCTGTCCAAAACGAACTTTTCCGAAAACCAGAGTAAGGGTATTTTCAACTAGTTGATTTCGCAAGGGAGGCGGGGAAACCTGTAAGATTAAGTTTTCCAGAACAAAACAAACAGGCCCCCGCCATGAAGGAATCGAAAGTCAGTGTTTTCTCCCAGATTTTAAGGCTCATTCCCACCAACTTAATCGCCAAGGGCGACCCCAAGCATTGTAACTCAAGAAAGTTCAACCGTCTCGACCAGTTTTCAGCGTTGGCGCTCTGCCAGCTAGGCGATCTCAAGTCTCTGCGTGAGATAGAGGACGGGATGTTCCTGATGAACCGCAAGCTGCTGCACAGCAACGTCAAGCCCATCAAGCACACCACGCTCTCCTACATCAACAAGAATTTCCCATGGCAGGCGATGCAGGAACTGTACTTCGCTCTCTTCAAGCACTATAGCAAGATGCTGGGCTCCAGAGGCCTTTCAAAGAAATTCGGAAAGCCTGTCTATTCGATTGATTCCACCACGATTAGCGTCGGGCTGAAATTGATCCCGTGGGCCAAATACCGCTCCACCAAGGGTGCAATCAAGCTCCATACGGCCCTGAACAACGATGTTTTGCTACCGGAAGTAATTACATTGACCAACGGCAAAGTGGCAGACGTCAAGGAAGTTGAGGCGATAGTGGCCCAGCTGCCTGATTTCAGCATCATCGTCATGGACCGCGGGTACAACGACTACGAGCTTTTTGAAAAACTGTCCGTTAAGGGAATAGTTTTTGTCACGCGGCTAAAGGACAACGCCGTCACCACTCCCTATATGCAGGAGGAAGTAAAAAGAGTAGACACGCCGGACTTAAAGTACGGAGAGTATCTCATCCGTTTCACCGGCACCGGCGTCAGTGAGGAAATAAGCAGTAGGAAATACCGCTGCATCCAGTGGTACGACCCGGAGCATGAACGCTGGTTCGAATTCCTCACCAACGACATGGACATTGAAGCTCCCGATATCGCAGCCCTCTATCGTGAGCGCTGGAAAATAGAGCTCTTTTTCAAGAAACTCAAGCAGAACTTGAAGATCAAGACTTTCCTGGGCACCAGCGAAAACGCCGTGATGAACCAGGTCTGGAGCGCCGCTATCGTCACATTGCTGCTGGAAGTGCTGAGGGTGGGCTCAGAATACGACTGGAGCTTCAGCCGTCTGGCCACCTACGTGAGGATGGCTCTGTTTGACTACTTCGACCTCATAGACTGCCTCAATCGCCCGGAGAAGCACCTGAACGTGAAGCAGAAGAAAAAGCCACCCGGCCAGCAATTGCTGCCGGGTCTTTTTGGCTCGCAACTACCCCTGGCCGTTTAGGACAGCATCCGGTTTTCTAGCAAAAGGCGACCTCTTTTAGGCTTCGCCATGGGTGGATTTTTGTCCGGATAAATGAATTTCAAGGGAATTTCCAGAAAGATTCCTTACGAAAATCGAAATGAGGCATTTTCCATTTGGAGGAAAAAGCCTTAAAAACAGAGCCCGGATTATTTTCTGGTGACATTTATTTACTAGGAACTTCACTCGGGAGGGGTCGGAATTTCGATGCAAAAAGTCGTCCTTTTAAAATCAAGGAGTTGGAAATTCAGGCTTTACAATGCACAAATTCGTTTTGGACAGCAATGGTTTTGGACAGAATTTTTTAAAGGATGACTCATGGGTTAGAAGAATTGCCGATGCAATAGATGCAAAACCTGGTCAAAGGATAATTGAGATTGGTCCAGGGCAGTCCGCGTTTACTAGATATCTTGTCAAGGATGCTGGCAAAGTAGAAGCAATTGAACTAGACAAGGACTTAATTGAATGGCTCTCTAACCAATTTAAAGATGGTCAGTTGGAGTTACAACAAGCTGATGCTTTGAAGATTAATTGGAAAGAATTACTTGAAAAATCTTTACCTCTAAAGGCTAGATTATGCGGAAATCTACCTTACAACATCTCGAGCCCCCTGATCTTCGCTCTTGCCAAATTTGCCAGTCTTATAGAAGACCAGACTTTCCTGCTGCAGAAAGAAATGGCCCAAAGACTAAATGCAAAACCAGGTACAAAATCGTATGGAAGGCCATCTGTGATTATTGAGCGCCTTTACACAATGGAAATACATTTCGACATTCCTCCATAAGCTTTTCATCCCGAACCCAAGGTGACTTCTTCACTTTTAAGAATGATTCCTATAGCTAAATCAGCTGAAGTCGATGAAGAGGTTTTTGAAAAGGTAGTAGCACAAGCCTTTAGCAAAAAACGTAAAACACTTAAAAATAACTTTAAGGACATCCTTAATCCTGAAATCTTAGAATGGAATGGACTTCCACCAGAAGACCGTCCTGAACAGATCCCTGTGGCTAGCTACGTGCGCTTAGCAAATGCTGTCAGTAAGATGCAAGGTCGTAGTTAGAACCAGAAGCGTTGCACCTCCCAGAAAGCAAAAGACGACTAAGAGATAGGACTAAGCTCTGAAGAAGCAACTTAAAAAGGAAAGTTCCTTAAACTGTATTTCTTCATGCGATTTTCTACTTCCCGGTAATCAGGACAGTATTCTTTAACAGTGTTCCAAAATGCATTGTCATGGCGCATGACTTTGAGATGCGCCAACTCGTGACAAATCACATAGTTAAGAAATTCCTCATCCATCATGATGAGGCGCCAATTAAGAAATATAGTTCCATTGGCTTTGCAAGTTCCCCATCTAGTTAAGGCTGAGGAGAGGCGGAGGTTGGTAAAAGGGCGCCCAGTATTGCCAATTTTGCTCACTATATTCTGAATTTTACCTAGAAAGTATTTATGGCACGCTGGGCCAAGATAGTCCAATAATCCTCTTGTGACTGCTTTTTTATCTGTTCTAGATCCAACAGGAACCTTAATTTGAAAATCCATTCCTGCAGATAAATTTTTTTCTGTCCCTTTTTCTATAAATTCGAATTTCTTA
>JAJPXW010000331.1:1915-3777 GCA_021205255.1 Burkholderiales bacterium | reverse complement strand
CGATGATCGACTGGTTTTTGTAATCCAGGATGATTTAGCAAAGACTCTCGGAATTAGTGCCCAGGGCGAAAGGCGCCCTAGTGAAGTATTAATGCAGAGGTTCTATAGAAACGCTGCAACTGTAAGGAACTTGAATTCAGTCATTTTGCAGGCAGCTATAGAAAAAGTTACTCAACCGATCGAACTGGAGGGTAAATCTATAGGAGATGGTTTTTTAATTAAAGGAGATACGCTTGATATTTCTTCGCCTGAAGTAATGGAGAAGTACCCCTATTCCTTTGTGTTGCCTTTCTATTTAAAGATTAAATATCCAGAAATCACGAAATTTTCCGTTGGCATCCTGAGAGCCTTTGAAAATCTAGACTCCTTTACAACAGATCAATTTCTAGCCGACGAAAGAGCTAAAAAGCTTTTTCTGGAAATCCTAAAGGCAAAAACAGGCACCTACCACGCTCTAAGAGAGATGGCTAAATTGGGATTGCTTTCCAAGCTATTGCCTGATTGGGCCCGGATTACAGGTCAAATGCAATACGACTTGTTCCATGCCTACACGGTGGATCGCCATACGATTTTGGCTGTGCGATATTTACGCCATTTCACCCGGGTAGAAAACGCCCACGAAATGCCCTTATGTTCCGACTTAATGATGGGGCTTAAAGATAATTGGCGACTTGTCGTCTCCACACTTTTTCACGATGTTGGTAAAGGTAGTGGTAGAGACCACAGTACGGTTGGAGCAGAAAAGGTTCGGGAGTTTGGCAAAATTTATGGTCTTAAACCAGAAGAAATTGACTACATCAGTTTTTTAGTACAAGAACACCTGACGATGAGTCAAGTTGCTCAAAAGCAGGACATTTCCGATCCCGAAGTGATTAAAGCCTTTGCAACTAAAGTTGGGAACATGGAAAGGCTTACAGGTCTTTATCTTCAGACGGTTTGCGACATAAGAGCGACTAGTCCAAAGATCTGGAATGGATGGAAAGCCCGGTTGCTTGAAGAGCTTTACTACGCAACAGCTGAATTTCTGAAAGGCTCCTCCCTTTCTAAGAACATGCTTGTAGAAAAGAGACGTGAAGAAGTTCTTAGAGGTATTACCCTTACTTCAGAAGAAGCGGAGAAACTATTTAATTTCTGGAAAGAATTTGATGTTGCCTACTTTATGCGTCATTCAGAAGATGCAATTCTTTGGCATGCACACGTTCTACAAGGCCACTTTGACCAACAAAAGGCATTTGTAGCGGCAAGAAAAGTTGATGGCGTGCCAAACGCCCATGAAATCCTTGTACTAACTCAAGACAAGCCTGAACTTTTTGCAAGCATCGTATCTTCTTTCCAATTCCTTGATCTATCCGTTTTGGAAGCAAGAATTCATACAGGGAGGACAGGACGAGTTTTAGATACGTTCTTAGTAATTGATGACGGGTCTCGTCCGGATATTGAAGAAGAACTTAAATCCTTTACAAGAACCCTTGCGCAAAAGCTCGACTCAGACGAGCCATTACCGCCATTAGGAAGAAGCCGCGTCTCTCGACAGTCCAAATATTTCCCTATCACTCCGACGGCTAATTTAAGGCCAGACGCCGATGGCAAGCAGTTTCTGCTTTCAGTAGTCGCTGCCGACAGAAGAGGTTTGTTGGCAGCCATAGCTAGGGTTTTTGTTAAGTACCACATCAATTTAGTTACGGCTAGGATTGCGACATTAGGTGAGCGAGTGGAAGACGTTTTCTTATTGCAAGATCAAAGTCTTCACGAAGCGCCAATTGCAGCGCAGTTTGAAGGTGAGATACTGAAAGTATTGGAACTACCAAAAACTTAACAAAACAGCGTTAAGGCTTGACAAAATGGGAGCAAAGCAAACTAAT
>JAJPXW010000331.1:494-1905 GCA_021205255.1 Burkholderiales bacterium | reverse complement strand
TTTCTTAATCATTCTGAAAATTCTGAATTATCAAGAAAAGGCTGTCAATGAATTTGGCCAAAGTCTTCGATAATTATCTAGCAGGAATTTTATTTTCCCTCTATAGGTCGCTAAGAAGAGAATCTCCTCCATTCCTGACAACGTAGCGGAGAATTGCCGAATGACTTACAAGATTTAATGAAACCTAACAAGCTTGGATGGTTAGACCTTACTTTGAAGTCTGTGAGGATGCTTTTCAGCAATTAAAGGTTTTTGCATTGTTTAGCAAACAGAATCAACTTTTTCTATCAATAAAAATTTCACTCTGATTTCAAAGGCTTGCTTTCAATTAAGGAACTCCGATTACAAAACTATAAAAAATTAGGAAAATTTTGATTGATGCCATCTATTGTTGTACTGGTATAAACCATTACGTATAAAAACTAGGTATCTCGCACTGGCAAGTGCTTTCAAAATTTTATGCGACAGGGATTGAAGTTTGCGATGAGATGGTTGTTCCACTCATTTGTTGTTGGTCTGCAACTGGCTAATGCTGTAATTATTGCAGTCGTAATTATGAACTGGATGAACATTTGTCCATCATGTTCAATGGACTTTCTTTCTATGGCATTAGCAATAGGTGGCTTGTTCTTTTTTTTCTATCTCCTACCATCAAGCGCAGTGGTAGCTGGTGGCCTTGTTTTCTATTATGTAGTTTGGATATGCAAACTTAATCCCGTATTTGCTCTCTGCCTAGCTCTTCCTGCAATTGCCATTTCTTTAATTGCAATGTGGAACCCTGGTTACGAAGAAATAATAGTTGACCATATAGAGTCTTGGATTAGAAGATTAACTCAATAAGTCTACAAAGGTAATCAACTGAATTCTTTTCAAAAATTCTCTGAGAACACTTTCTACAGCCTTTCCCTAATTCAGCTTCCATCAAAAGAAAAGTCCCCGCTATATTTAGCAAAGGACTCTCTAAAAAATTTGGATCGCTTCAATTACAGGGAGGTTTCCAAAATTAAACCCTGTTAAATCAACTGGTTGCAAAGAACAGGGCCAAAAATGAAAATAATTGGGGCAGCTTGTGTTAACATTGAGCTTTCGCTAACCACAATGCACAAACCACCCCAATTATGAGAAAATCCTATCACAAACCGCAGGCCAACGCAACAGTAGAGAACCGCACAAAGTGCTTCAAGGAGCACGGCATCAAGGACAAGCACGACCCCTACCTGGAGTTCTGGCGCATCGATTTCGAGCAGTTCAGGGCAATTCTGATGCTAGTGATTATGGAAGACTTGAAGAAAAGGCGGCTCAAGGGCAGCAGCGCCGGACGCCCCGCATTTGATCCCGTGTTCCTGCTGATGGGGAGCTTCATTCAAGTGCGCTTCAACTGGTGCGATGCGCTAATGGAGAGCATGATGAG
>JAJPXW010000331.1:0-484 GCA_021205255.1 Burkholderiales bacterium | reverse complement strand
ACGATTCGTTATAGATAGCCAGATGCTTTAATCCAAAAGTTGGAGAAGAGGTGGTTGGCATCGATTCGAGTTTCGTACTGGTGCCTATCCAGAGAAACACCCCGGAGGAGAACGACATCATCAAGGCAGGCAAAGGCGACACCTTGTGGACCGACAACCCGCATAAGAAGGCGCACAAGGACATAAACGCGATGTGGACCACCAAGGGAGACGTCGACTACTATGGCTACAAGTGCCATGGCGTCGTGTGCCTGCGCACCAAGCTGATTGTCAACATGAAGGTGACCGCGGCCAACGTCCACGATTCAGTGGTGGCCCCGGAGCTCATCCGCTGCCTCACGCCACATCCCGAAAACATCCGGAGCTACGGCGTGGCCAAGGGCAGCCCCGGCTTCTTCGCCGACGCCGGCTACAAATCAAAGAAAATAGAGGATGAAATTGCCGCTATGGGCTGTGACGGCCATATAACCGAGAGAAGGTGGCG
>JAJPXW010000178.1 GCA_021205255.1 Burkholderiales bacterium | reverse complement strand
GTTTCTGGTAATCTCACACGTCGGGCGATGCTTAAAACTTCTGTATGCCTCGGCTTAGCACCTGCAGTAACAGCACTAACTGCAAGCGTAGCCTCAGCACAAGAAAAGAAAGATGCAAAGAAGCCTGACGATAAGATTGAAGAATATGATGTTATCGTCCTAGGAGCAGGTGTTGGAGGCCTAGTAACCGCAATTGCTGCTAAGCAGGCCGGTGCCAAGAAAGTTGTCCTCTTTGAAAAAATGGACCGTCCAGATGGCAATGCCATTTACGCATTAGGTTCCGTCTGCGGCTGGGGCTCTCGCCATCAACTTGAACAAGGCATTAAAGACAATGCCGAGGATTTCTTCAAGATGATGATGAATGTCTCCAAACAAATGGGAGATAGAGCTCTGAATCTCACATACACCGACAACATTCCTCAGGCAATTGACTGGCTGGAATCCGATATCGGTGTGCCTTTTGGCAAGATTCAAGTTATGCCTTATCCAAGACTGGGTAGAACTTGTCGTGTTGAAGGCAAAGGAATTACTGGCGGCGCAATGCTGGTCAAGAAACTTCTTGAAGCAGCTGATAAGAACGGCGTCGAAATTAAATTCCAGCATAAGGGAATCAAGCTTCTGCACAATGACAAGCTAGAAGTGACAGGCGTAAGAGTACTTGCACCCGATGGAGCCAAGGACTACAAGTCCAAAGGTGGCGTTGCCATTGCTACCGGTGGTTTCTCCGCAAACCCAGAGCTTGTCGACCGCTACATTGGTGGTTGGGCAACTCGCATGGTTCTGAGAGGCTCAAGAGTCGTAACAGGTGAAAATATCACTTTAGTTCTTCCACTGTATGCTAAGTGCGTAAATCTCGACCAATTCCATGCCGGTCCAATTATTGCCGCTTCGCATGTGAACCCAGCTGACGTTTTGAATAGCGGTTATGGCATCCAAGTGAACACCAATGGTGATCGCTATATGGATGAACATAATACTTATGTCATCAAGGCGAGAACCACGGCTCAAAAGACTTTGGATAACAAAGCTTGGGTTATCGTTGACTCTCAGTGCCCAGTTCTTAACAAAGTTATTCCAAAATTTGACAGACTCAATTCGCCATATGGAAAGGCTGATACCCTTGAAGAGTTGGCAAAACAAGTTGGTCTACCACCAGAAAAGATTGTTAAGGACGTTGAGGAATACAACAAGGCAGTTAAAGATCACACTCTTGCTGACTTAGATCCACCAAATACTTATCCGAAACCATTCCCAATCGATAAGCCTCCCTACTATGCAATTCCAATGGAAGGTGGAATGACAGCAACTTTCGGCGGTCCATTGATTAATCCAAGAGCTGAAGTTCAGAACCTTGACGGTAAGTCGATTCCTGGACTGTATGCGGTCGGTAATTCCATCGGTGGTATCTTCTTTAATGACTACGCCGGTGGTGCTCAGTTAGGCGCCGCAACAGTCTTTGGACGCATTGCAGGGAAACAGATGGCAGACAGAGCTGCTAAACAAGGAGAAAAATAAATGAAGAGACTAGTTCTTGCCGCCTTAGTATTTGCATTCGGCGCGGGTTTCTCGGTCTGCACGATTGCCCAGCAGCAACAAAGCATCCAAGAACGCCACGGCGGTGTCTGGCCTGAAAGCCAGAACGGTTATGTGACGAAATATCAATGCATGAGTTGCCACGGCACATACGATCAGCTCGGTCAAAAGACAGCTAATCTTGAACCAAATCCTCATTACAGTCATCTTGGCCAAGTTAACTGCGTAGAGTGCCATATTCCTACGGAATCCAGGCCTCAAGTAATGTGCCTGCAGTGCCATCAGTTTGACATCAGACCGATTACAGAGGATCACTCCGCTCCTGCTAAATAAATGTAGCTAATTTTCAGAAACCCTCTTTGGAGGGTTTCTTTAACTGACTAGCATTCAAAAACGAAGTTGAATTCTCATAAGGAGACATGCTGGCTTATTTCTTTTATCAAGTCGACTGCTTCTCCCATTTTTTCTAGATCTGCTTTACCCTCTTGTTTGTTAAAGTTGAGTGCAGGAGCAGTCTTAAAGAAAGGATGAAAAGATACGAGTGGCTTAGAGTCTAGTTCGGTGAACTTAAGGCAAGCCTGAAAAAATTTGCGGCTATCCCAGATAACTACATCAATGTATTCATAAATTTCGCCATGGGCTTCACCAAAATACTCTAGTCCGTCTTCTCCAACGAAATCAAAGAAAAACTTTTTTATCTCCTCCTTGTATTTGTGAATAGACTCTTCTTTGTTTTCTCCTTTAAATTCACTGTGCTTGAAATATAGAGAACCGATGGCTATCCCTTCCCCTTCAAGATTACTAATAAAAGCCTCATTACCCTTTTCAAAGTCAAGCAGTAGTTTTACGCACTTAGATCGACCAATTACGACATCGTCTCGAAAAGCCTTTTTGTTCCAATCGTTAGGCAATTTCCGATCGTAACAAATCTCCTGATCTAACAAAGTTTCGGTCTTTGCGTAAATATCCAAACCATGGTGTGTCAGATATCCTGCGAGATCGGGCAGAAGCAAGTAAGGATCGTATAGAGGCTCTTCTAGTATCTTTGAAATAGTGACGAATTTTGCTAGACCGATTTCCCCTACCACAACCGTTAGTATGGCAAGCAACCTTAACATATCACTATTTCTGAAACTACGCTTTATTATTTTTTCTAGCTTTTCCACTGGAAAAACTTCTAATGAATACAGCCCAGAGGGGGCCTTTTGTATCCAGATTTGAATTTGATTAAAAAGAACCTTTTCCTCCTCATCAAGATCAAGAGGAGGTTTACCTATCTTTATCTCCCAATTTTGTCTGACAGTATTTGGACAATGATCTTTGAGATACTGAGCCTCAAAAATCAACATGGGATTTGCATATGCTTTTAGAAAATTCGAGAAGACAATTAGATGTTTACCAAAGGATCTGTCTATAGTAGCCGTGTTTCCTTCGAGTGCAATATCAAGCACAGATTGTAATTTTTTATTGAGCTCACCAGATCTTTTATCTTCGATATCCTTATCAAATATGTTTCGAAATTCAGATTCTCGCTTTTCGAATTCTTTCCAGGTTTTTTCCACTCTTTCTTTAAAATTTTCTGTAAAAAGAGTAAGGATTCTTCGATGGTCTGCTTGAAATATTCTTTCGTTTATCTTTTTAAGTTCTCCAGGATTTTTCGCTAAATCTTTAGCTCTAAGATAGTATTGCAATGCGTTGTTATACCTTTCCAATGCCCAATAGGCATCGGCTAACCATAACATTGGATAAAACTCATCTTTAGTTGATTTGAATTCCTTTTCTAGATTTTTTATCAAGGTGACTGCTTTTAAATTTTGTTTCCTATCTTGCCAGCCATGACTTGTCATGGTGTAGGAATGCGCTAAAAGAGCATCCATAGCAGTCGAACGAGTTTTTGGATTCAATCTTTCGACAGCTTTTATGATTTTTGGATAATTGTTTTGTTTATACCACTGAAAAACTCTTTTTTCTAAAGCTAATTCTTTCGGTGTTTGCATGCCCACTCCTGGGAAATCGTATTTGGAATCTAAAAAAAACATATTAAGAGATTTAGGAGAAATTCGGTTTGAAAGTATCTCATTAATAGACTTTTACTTGTTAGCTAAATCTCTAAAAGAGTCAACAATATTTTGATGTATCAATGAATTGTTACCCTTTTTGTAATCATTGCCATAATGGCAAATGCATGAATAGAATTGGTTCTTTCACCTGACAACTTTAGATTCCAAGTCCGCAGCCGCCGAATTTTCTGTCAATCGAGTAGAGGGGTTGCGGGCA
>JAJPXW010000096.1 GCA_021205255.1 Burkholderiales bacterium | reverse complement strand
CTTTTAAAGATAAGGGATTCATTGGAAAGGATAGAACTGTGATCGAATTTATACACTCAATTGACGTTCTCAAGCTTACAAAAGCCTGAAATTTTCAAGTTCGTTTTAGTGAAAGAATATCCCCATTCCTAGGTTTTCTTACTAATATTCCAAAGTTTATAAGAAAGGATAGAACATGAGCAATCTCAGGTACTGGAGAAAAGATTTAATAGCCAATTCAATGATGGGCTTCCTAGGAATTGAAATCCTCCCTTCAAAAGACGAAAACGTAGTTGAGGCAAGAATGCCGCTCGACTATAAAGTCGCCCAGCCATTTGGCGTTCTAAGTGGAGGAGCTTCATTGGCAATGGCAGAAATCGTAGCAGGGTGCGGCTCTTTTATTCTTTGCGATGCAAAGCAAATTCCAGTAGGTTCCAATGTTTCGGGAACCCATATTGCTTCAGTCAAGATTGGTGAACAAAAGTATATTTATGCTCATGGGGTTTGCTTACATAAAGGTAGAAGCACACATCTATGGAATATGGATATCGCTACGGAAGACGGAAAGCTCATTAGTACCGTACGAGTAACCAATTTCCTGGTCGAGGATAAGTTCGATGACAAGCCAGAAGTCAGAGACGAAGAATTAAAAGCGTTGGAAGAAGACAATCAGCAGGACGCCACACTGGAGAAATTAAGCAATTAATCCCTCTTGCAATATCTTTTTCACTACCTGAGAGAACATTGCCAACAGCGAAAGAGGTCGAAGTTAACTTCGACCTCTTTCGCTTATGTTAATCAAGTCCCCACAAGGTGGGAAGGAATGTGCTTAATTGCGGAAATATCGTAATAAAGAAAACAGCAATTAAAGAGGCTAAAAGCATGGGTATGACCGGGGGAGTGATTTGCTCCATAGTCAATCCACTAATATGCGCTCCAACATAGAGGTTAACAGCCACTGGTGGTGTGATCTGTCCAATTGCCAAATCGACAGTCATTAACACGCCGAACCAAATCGGATCCCAATGGAAGTGGGCTACCAAAGGCAACAAGAAAGGAAGAACCACATAGTAAATAGATATGGCGTCCATTATGGTTCCAGCCGCCAACAAGATGATGTTAATAAAGAGAAGCAACATCCAGGGGTTCTGCGACAAGTTGAGCAAAAGTGCAGACCCTCTTTCAACCAATCCCACTGTACTAGCAACCCAGGCAAAAAGTCCTGCGCAAGTTACCACGAACATAATGACCGCAGTGCCTTTTACAGAATCCACAAGCACGTCTACTAGGATGCTGAATTTATTAATGGTTCGGTAAATAAAAATACCGACGAATAAACCATAGAAAATGGCAACTGCGGCAGCTTCGGTCGGCGTGAACACTCCTCCATAGATTCCACCAAGAATTACAACCGGAGTCATAATGCCCCAGAATGCATCCTTAAAAGCCTGTTTTACAGGTTTTGGGTGCTTCCAACCACGATAGCCATGTTTTTTCGAAATGATATAGACGCATACCATCAAACAGGCAGCGACTACAAGACCCGGAATGATGCCCGCAGCGAACAGGGCAGGCACGGAAACTCCTGCTATACCGCCGTAAACAATGAAGGCGATGCTCGGTGGAATAACAATGGCCAAGCCAGAAGTGACGGATACAGTTGCAGCTGCAAATGGCCTATCGTAACCATGTTTTACCATAGCGGGAATCAAAATCAAGCCAAGTGCGGCTACAGTGGCAGGACCAGATCCACTGACCGCTCCCCAAAAGGTGGCAACCGCAACAGTAGCCATAGCTAGGCCACCAATTCGATCTTTGACTATAGATTCGACGAGCTCGACTATCCGAGTAGCGATACCGGCTCTTTCCATAATGTAGCCAGCCAAAATGAAGTACGGAATAGCAAGTAAAGGAACCTTGGCAACACCGGCAAAGAAGTTGTAGGGCACCATATCGATTCCCAAATCAAAGATATAGGTCACGATAGCGGCGCTCAAACCGAGGGAAATGGCAATAGGAACCCGAAGAAGCAAAGGAACTACGAACAGGACGAGCAATACGATTGCTGGATCATTCATCCATTCAAGCATTTTTGCCTCCTATCACCTTAGCTTTGTAATCGGCAATCACTTTCTGAATAATTCGCACAATAATCAGAAGTGAAAATAGAGGAGTGGCAATCGTATAAAGCCAAGCAGGAATATCCAAAGCCTCGCTGGACACATCCAACTCGTATTCATCTAAAACCTCGATGGTGCCTAGATATACTAGCGTGGCAAAAAATGCCACACTGCAAACTACACCGAAGATGTACATGAATTTCCGGGCGGGAAGGGGGCTAATGTTATAGATGACATTCATGCTGAAGTTTGAACCATTGCGGAATGTTCGTGCAGTGCCAAGCAAGACAATCCAGACAAAAAAGTTAACCGTTAACTCTTCCGAAGAGCTAAACGATAAGTTGGTACAGTAACGGACAATAACGTTTATAAAAGAGATGGAGGCCATGAGCGCCAGGAGAAAGGCTCCCAGCAATTCCTCAAACCGGCCATTTAAAAATTTCAGCATAGCGGTAACTCCTAATCCTAAAGGGGCAGCTTGTAACAGCCGCCCCCTCGATACTTATTTATTTAGTGAATACGACAGTTATTGGGCATTTTTCATGTCGTCTTCAGCGGCCTTTACTAGGTCCTTGCCAATCTTGTTAGTCCAATCGTCACGGACTTTCTGAGTTGCCTTATAAAACTCCTGAACTTGTTCCGGAGTAAATTCGGTAACTGTCATGCCATTCTTTTCGAATTCGGCCGTCGCATCGGTGACTTCAGGAAGCTTGCCAATTTTGGTCAGATATTCTTTGGATTCTCCTTTATCGTAACCAAGTCTTGAAAGAGCCTTGCTATATCTTTCGGTCTGTGCGGCGCAATCAAGAATATCGGTCTGGTCGGCAGGATCAAAGCTTTCCCATACTTTCTTATTAGCGGTGAGGAAAAGAGGATCGATCATATAGTGCCAATCAGTTACATGGTTATGCCATGTCCACAGCTTAGTTGGTACGTTAATGCCGTTATTTGGATTTTCTTGTCCGTCCACAATCCCCTGCTGGAAACCCGTAACGGCTTCAGACCAGTTAATAGCTTGTGGATTAGCTCCGAGAGCAGTAAAGATATCAATGAAAATTGGAGTGCCGCAAACACGGAGCTTCATTCCTTTCATATCTTCCGGTTTAGTGATTGGGCCTTTACTTGTTGTAAGTTCACGGAATCCATTTTCGGACCAGCCAATGAATTTAACGTCCGTCTTTTCAATTGCTTCAACAAGCATCTGGCCGGCGCGTCCATTTTCAATTGCGTCCATTGCTTTGTAGCGATCGGGATTGTTAGCTACGAAGAAGGGGAGGGCTGTGAGGTTAAGTTCTTTAATCTGAGGCGACCAGTTAATTGTGGAGGCCAATGCAAAATCGATAGCGCCACGGCGGACTAACAGCAATTCAGAAGTCTGTTTACCTGCCATAAGTTGGGCGCCAAAATAAGGTTTGATGTTAATGCGCCCTTTTGTCTTATCCCTTACGCAGTCGCAGAAGAAAGTGCCAGCCATACCCCAACCGGATGTTGCTCCGGGAACGACGCTGAGCTTATATTCTTGTTTATATTGAGATGCGGCGGAAACGCCCGCCGCCACAACTGCGCAAGCGACAGCAATCAATGTCTTTTTAAAAACATTACGCATACTGCAAATACTCCAAGATTGGATTTCTAGTAAAAATTTTATTTATTTAGGTCTGAGACAGACGCAACAGGCCGGTCAGTTCTATACGAACTTAAAGGAACTCCACG
>JAJPXW010000365.1:3004-3812 GCA_021205255.1 Burkholderiales bacterium | reverse complement strand
TCCGACAGGTCCTGATACAGTCAGAATCTACCCCAATCCAGATCATCCCCAAAGAGGCTACTGCGCTAGAGGTGCACAAGCCTTCTATCCGTGGAATTCGCCTTTACGCCTTAAAACACCTCTAAAGAGAGTGGGAGAAAAAGGAGAAGGACGATTTAAAGAGATTAGCTGGGATCAAGCACTTAATGAAATTGCAGCCAAGGTCAAGGAAATCTGTGATAAGGATGGAGAGCACGCTGTCGCAATGACTAGCCATAATTTCTCCAACTATCAGAAATGGTTCTCCGCCCCTCTTGGTACTCCGAACCAAATTACCCATTCTGGCTCATGCAATTCGTCTTCAGTAGTTGGTAAGCGAATGGTATACGGCCCGGGCTTTGACGATGCTGCAAAGGTCGATCCTGACTACGAACACGCAAAACTTCTGATTTGCATTGGCCGGTCAATGAACTGCGCAATGGGAGCGCAGCATGTGATGTCGCAAGCCGTTAAAAACGGCGATCTGAAGATCATTTACATTGATCCGAGAATGCCTCAGGCTTCTTTCTCGAATGCTCAATGGATACCAATTAAACCGGCTACTGATGCAGCACTCGTCCTTGGCCTGATCAATTATGGAATTGTCCATAACTTGGTTGACCGCGAATGGCTGATGAAGCATTCCAATGCTGGCTATCTTGTTAAGACCGATACAACCAAGCCATTAACCCAAGCCGATCTTGCACCTGACGGCTCAAAGAAAATGTATGCCGTTATCGATGCGGAAACCGGGTTAGTCAAGTTCCAGGGATTGGAAAAAGCCGAAAAT
>JAJPXW010000365.1:0-2994 GCA_021205255.1 Burkholderiales bacterium | reverse complement strand
ACATAGAATTCGTCGGCAAGATCCAGGTCAATGATGAAACTGCGATGCCAGTAAAGACAGCATTTGCAATTCTTAAAGAAACGGCTAGCAAGTACGATCCAAAGACAGTTTCTGAAATAACTGGAATCAATGTTGAAGACTTCCTAGAACTAGCTAAGGAGTTCTACCGGCTCAAAGGCGTAGTTGATGATGGCTGGTATTCAGCTAGAAATGGAAACGATTCAACTGCTTATGCATTGATAAGTGTTCTTAACCTTATGAATGGCACTTTCGATCGGAAAGGAGGTCTAGTTGTTACTCAAGGCGGTGGCTTCAGCGGAGTCCACTGCAATAATTCTGGAAACAAAGGTTCTGGTCCGCATGGAGAAAAATGGACACTCCCAGATGGCAAGAGATTAGAAACCCTCTACTATCCGGAAGGTCTTGGAACAATTTCTGCCATTTATAACGCTATTGAGATTGGCGATCCTTATCCGGTAAGAGCGCTTTTCGTAACTGGTAGCACGATGTTCCATCGTGAGGCCCATACGCAAAGCATGATAGAGGCCCTGAAAGCTACCGAATTAGTAGTCGTCCAGGACATCTTCCCACCGGAAATTGTCGACTACGCTGACTATGTACTGCCCAGCACTTACTTCTTGGAGAAACAAGACTACGCAGGAGTTAAATGGAATCGAGATGGCTGGGTGCAAATAAACGATGGCGTTCTGCAACCTCCTCCTGGCAATGATTCTAGAGATGAGCGCTGGCAATTCTGTGAAATTCTTAGAAGAGCCTATCCAGAAAGAGCTAGGGAGCGTCTTGGCTATGACCACGAAATAAAGGACTACCGAGAGTTCAAGAATTGGTGGCAAGGATTAGTCAACGATGAATGGAACAAGTTCATTCATAAGAAGAATGAGGCTAAACCTGGCGATGGCGACAGAATTCGTAAAGAAGTTGCCGAACAAGGTTTTGCCCTATCAGCCTTGAAGAAGTACGAAACTACTCCTTATAAAGTCCCATTTAGTACTCCTACTGGAAAAGCCGAGCTGGGGAGCTTCTATATTGCCGAGAAGTATGAAAAGCCATTGATTAATCCAATCTTTGACTACACCAAAGCACCTGCTTGGACTTATCCGAAGCCCAATTCCTATGAATTCTTTCTCGTAAGTGGCAAGGATGCCTCGGCTAGCTCGGGGACCACGCTCTTTACACAACCAGCGGAATTCCTTGGCGATAGGACAATTTGGATGAATCCTGTAGATGCCAAGAGATTGAAACTCATGGATGGAGATACGATACGTGTTACTTCTATTGACACGAGAGTCTCCGGGGAAGCAAAACTTAAAGTTACAAATCGAGTGATTCCAGGTTCGCTCTATAGCAATTCCTTCCAGGGTGATGTGCAGACTAAGCATCTGTGTGCTGTTAAAGGCTTTGACTGGATACGTGAAGGTATTAACACCAACCGTTTATGCACAGCCTATAAGGAGCCACTTGTTGGCGGCTCCTGCAACAACGTTACCGTAATGGTGGAACTTGCCAGAAGGAGAATGGCATGACAATCACTTCTAAAAAACAGTTAGCGCACTTGTTTGACATAACGAAGTGCATAGGTTGCCAAGCTTGCATGGTGGCTTGTGCTCAGACGAACTATCCTGAGATGATGGGCCGAGTTAATAAAGGCTGGAATACCATAGCTACTAATATTCGCAAGGTAACGATGGAATTGGATGTTCGGCCATTTCAGCTTTTGGTCCAGTGCCAGCAATGTAGCAATCCTCCTTGTGTTGAAGCTTGCCCATTTGAAGCAAACTACAAGGATGTAGAAACAGGCTTAATAAAAGTTGATCCTCGCAAGTGCATTGGATGTAACTTCTGCATTACCGCTTGTCCATACGATATCCGTTGGTCGCATCCTGATAATGGGTTGCCTATGAAATGCTTGGGCGAAGGTTGCGAAGATCTCATTAAGCATGGCAGACAGCCTGCATGTGTAAGCGCATGCCCAGTTGAAGCCCGTCTTTTTGGAGATGTGAAAGATCCTCATAGCGAGATTTCCAGGAAGATTCGTTCATCTAGAACTGTGCGCTTGTTAGAACACAAAGGCACTGATCCTAACTTCTTTGTAGTGGTGGCCAAATGAACTTCGAATCTCTCCATTTAACTAGTCAGGTTGCTGTAGCTCATTGGAGCTGGATGATCGCATTTTTCCTCTGGTTCGTTGGACTTGGTGGAATGGGCTTGTTTGTCAATATGTGGGCAAAATCCAAGACCATTTTCTACATCAGCACTGTTTGTGGAATTTTAGGCACTTGTATTGTTGTTCTGCACTTAGCCAGAATGACTAACCTGCCATTTGCTGCCTTCTATGCTCTACTAGACTTGTCCTTTAACCTCCATTCTTGGATGTTCATCGGAATTTGTCTTCTAGCTACTTTCTGCTTGTGGACATTTATTCAGTCAATATGCCTATTGGGTTATTGGAAAGCACCTAAGTTGGCGAATTTCATTCATTCGAAATGTGGCTATCTTCTAAACGGTGTTTTAGGCTTATGTGCAACGGCCTATTCAGGGTTCCTATTGACCCAGGCTCAAGGAGTGAGCTTCTGGACGACAGCCATGATTCCTACTTTGTGGGTAATTTCCGGTCTGTCTTGCAGCTTAGGTCTCATCGAGTTCCTAGTTGGCACAAATAAGCTTGATTATGAACAAGTTCCTTGGATCACTAAGACAAGTAATGTGGCAGACTCACTTGAAGCTGTCGCTATTTTTGCATTAGTTCTAGTGGCGTTTTCTGGTGATGCGGGTTCTGTCGCCGGTGCCCATAGAATGGTATCTGGCGAAGGTGCCTGCATGTTCTGGGGTGGCGCGATATTCTTAGGAATCGTAATGCCCTTATTTATTAATCTCACCTATGCCCACTCTAGCCGCAGAGCCAATATTGTGGGCGGAACCTGTGGTGTATTCGGGGCCTTGGTCTTGAGAGCCTCAGTTCTTATGGCCGGATAC
>JAJPXW010000008.1 GCA_021205255.1 Burkholderiales bacterium | reverse complement strand
CCTCTGATTTGCCGCTTTTTGAAGTTGTGTAATAATCAGCAAGCTCTTCGCAATAGAAGCCGTTGTCTTCATTGCAGAGCTTTGACGCTCCTTTTTCGCCTAGATCGAAGTATTTCTGCGCTTGTTTGGCTGACTTCGCTCCTCCTTTTCCTTCGGCAAATAGTCTGCCTAGGGCAAGACAATATCTAGCTTCCCATTCATCTTTTCCTGTGCAATTCTGTTGGAAGAGTTTCCTGGATTTTACGTAAAGCTTGATAGCCATAGCCGGGGACTTTATACCACCTTTCCCCACTTCATAGAAATTTGCCAGCTCCGGGCAAAATTCGCTCATTCCCCTATTGCACGCCTCTTGCAACGCAGACTTTTCTCTAGAGAGAATTTCGTCTAGTGGGGCAGCAGGACCTTTCGGAACAATACCAGCTTTGTAGAGTTTCTCTGCATCCTTACAGGAATAAACAAGGCTGTCTATTTCACCTCCTAGTCCTACGTTAGGCCCCCATCGACAATCTTCTCCATAATTTCTTAGAGCTAAGGATAGGAAGAGATCGGCTTTTTCCTTGGACTGTTCCAGATTCTTACCATTCAAAAACATTTTTGAAATCTTTTCCAAGTCGTCAGGCGGGCAACGTACCTCCGCGCAAGCTTTTTCATAGTATTCCGCTGCTTTGGAGTAAGAGAGTGTCGGATCTCCCTCAAAGTACATATTGCCCAGTTCTGCACAGGCCCCTTTCGATCCGAGAGAACAGACTTTTTCAAAATACTCAAAGGCAATCGTATTCGATTCTTCTTCTACCCATTCAGGAGGAAAATCATCATCTTTGTAATCTGCTCCTAATACATAACATCCTTCAGCAATGCCAGCGTCGCATGCCTTGGAAAGGTAAGTAATTCTTTCCTTATTGGTTAATGTAGAAGCTCGGTTTTCTGCAAAATGCACACATCCTTCCAAATACTTGAGTTCGCAGGATCTCTTAAAGTACTCAACTGCTTTTTCTGGTTGGTTTGAGCCATTTATTCCTACTTTGCCATTGTATGGAACAGTAAAACATTGACCAGCCTTGTCGCATCCTTCACCGCTTCCCAACTCGCAAGCCTTTATGAAAGCATTGACTTGGATAGCTTTTGGCTTAAGATCTTTTTCGGAGAACAGAGTATTTCCAATTACTAGGCAGGCTTCAATGGCATTTAAATCACAACCCTTTACGAAGTACTCAACTGCCTTAGGATTGGATTGTTCTACACCATTACCGGTTGCATATAACCCTGCTAAGTTAGCACAGGCTTGCCCATCCTTAAGCTCACAACCTTTATTGAAGTACTCGGCCGCTTTGGGGTATGACTTATCAACGCCAAGACCTTTTGCGAACACAACTCCAAGGTTGAAACACCCGGCTCCAAAGTTTAGGTCGCAACTTTTAGTGAAGTAGTTAATTCCCTTGGAATAGTTTTGCTGGACACCTTGGCCAGTTAAATACATGGTCCCTAAGTTTAAGCAACCTTGGCCACTTTTCAATTCGCAGCTCTTGGTGAAATATTCAACGGCTTTTGGGTAGGATTGCTCGACGTCGCGACCATTTGCGTACATGATCCCCAAGTTTAAGCATCCTTGCCCACTTTTCAATTTGCAACCTTTGACGTAGTACTCAACCGCTTTTTGTAAAGATTCCTTTACTCCATTCCCTGTCTGAAATTTAAAACCTAAATTTACACAGGCTTTACCGTCATTTTGTTGGCATTTCGTTTGTAGGTTTTCAATTTCGCCAGCACAGCATGTGCTGGCAAGCAGAAACGAGATTACAAAAGATAAAATTTTCACTTTTCATTTTCCTTGGCTGTTGGTTACATAAAGGCAAAACGCTACTTTTAACGAAAAATCAAAGAACTAGTTAAACAGTATCCACATAGTTCTGCCACAAAAGCCGATTGTCAACTTTTGATAATGAGAAATAAATCTAATAGGCCGGTTTAACTTCAAAACTGAGTTGATTAACCTCAAAAAGCTTTGTCGCAGAATTTACTTGTATTCTTCCCTAACTCAATTGTCTATAGAAGGTCTGGCCTAACAGAATCAAATTAAAGTCGACTTTGATTTCTCAGATTTAATCGAAACGTAATGCTGTTTTGAAATTCGCTTTAGCTAGAGTGTTGGAGCTATTGAACATAGTTCAAACCAAAAGTATTCGTTTGATTTTCAAGTTGCTGAATAAGGAATGGTCCGACTTTTCCAGAGACTTTCACCCCGTTCTTGGCTTGGTAATCTTTAATGGCGTTTTCAGTCGCTTGGTCCATAACACCATTGTCCGGAACTGAATAGCCAAGTTGACGTAACAGGACCTGTGTCATTCTTATGAATTTAGGAGAGTCAAAGTCCAAAAAGATCTTCTCAGTTCCTGATTGCTTCTGGTAATTGGCTGCATTTTCCAATTGCAGTAAAAGGTTTTGAGTGATGTTATTCGAGACAGGCATTCCGTTTCGCGCTTGGAAATCGTGGATAGCTGCATAGTGCATAGCTGCTAAATCATCACTTTTCGTTGGTATCCATTTATAGATTCCAGATAAAGCCGTCTGTATCCTTTTAACATTTCCTATGTTTGTTAAATCAATAGTGGGATCAGAAACTATTGACTTGTTTTCAGAACTACTAGCCATTGGTTCTGAAAGAGTTTCTTCATCGCTAGCCAGGTCTCCAAAGATGTCACTATGTTTATAAGGCTCTTTTAGTGGCATGTTTAGAGCGCTAGGAAGTACTTTTCCTTCCTTAGCCATCTCGGCTAGTTCGTCAGCACGTAACAAATTCCAGTAGTAGTCACAGGCACTTTTGAGATAAACTACATCGCTACCGGTGCCAATATCGCAGTACGTTTGAGAATTGCGTAGCCACTCTTGTTGGTTTGCTTGCAACGCTACTCTGTCTCGGACACTCGCCAAGGCTCTTTTATAGTTTTCTTCAATCGACTTTTGGACAAATGCTAGTGCCGCTCCGCAATTTGCCGGCTCTGCAAGGAGTTCCATTCCGTGGCTTTTGCATTCTTTTATGACATTCTTGGGGAAGGCTGGCTCTGGGTAAAGCGATACGGCAAGTTCTAGTACGCGGGGGAGCAAAGATGAATAGTCGTCTATCGGAAAATAGTGATCTTCTTGACTAGTTCGTGATTCCTCGAATATTGTCTGCTCTCTTTCTAAAAGTTTCTTGTGACTGGATATTTCAACGGCTTTGTCATAAAGTGTCACCATCAGCTTATCTAGGTATGGAATTCGTGCTTCAATGCATTTGAGTGATGGATAGTCGGCATCTACAGGTCGACAAAGTTTTTCGATTTCAGGAGGATAGAGATTGGCTTGTACAGAGGCCATGCAAAATGCTCCTGCGCATATTGATGTCATGGCTAATCTAATCTTATTCATCGTATCTTCTTTAGAGTAAGTACTTGTGCATCGTCAAAAGAATGTTGTCTCGGTATTAACTCATGGTCTCGAAAAAGAGGCAAGGTTTGAAAAGTTAAGTCGCACCTGTACTCTCTAGTGATTCTCGATCATTGACTCAAGCTCCTTTATGCGAATGCGGCTCATAATGTTCTTGCATTCTTCTTCTTGATAATAAGCAGCTCCACCATAAATGGAGTCATACACACAGGAACAAAACTCATCCCTTTTTTTCTCCCAAGCCTGCTGGTCCGCTTCCAATGCAGCCTTGTTGCTGACTTTATGCTCAATTTCTTCGTAAGTTTGCTCAAGGTCCTCTTTTTCTAATTCAGTTCTGAAGCGGGAAGTGGGATATTTTGATGGATGCAGAATAGATAAAATTTTTATTGTATCCAGTACAG
>JAJPXW010000224.1 GCA_021205255.1 Burkholderiales bacterium | reverse complement strand
GTAAAGAAGTCAAGGGTAATAACAGAAAAAGTTCTTTTTTCAGCCCATAAATTCTCTATCTTAAGACCTTTAAACTCAGCAGTCCCTTTCTTAAATAAACTCTCAAATGTAGAGACCAACAATGATTTCCCAAAACGTCTAGGACGCGCTAAAAAGTACTTAGCTCGCTTGCAAGCTAAGCTATAGATAATGTCTGTTTTGTCAACATAAATTTGATTAGCTTGTCTTAGGGCTTCGAAGCTTGAAGTCCCAAGCGGTAGCTCTAGCGCAGGTACATTATCCATTTTTCAAGTAATCAGGAATCAACCGTTGTTGATAATTTTACCAACAGACTGGTAAGTCTCTATCTTAGAGGGCTCTGCTCTTACATTCCTAGTACTCAGTATCAAAGATGATATAAATTTCTCCCAGGATACCGATTGCTACCGCTACTTGAATTCAACCTATTTCAACTGCAATAATAATTTTAGAGTCGTCCTTTCCAAACCGTGCCAAAGATAATGACCAATCAAAACTCCGGCAAGACTGCCTTTCACTTTGCCAGAGCCAAATGCCTTATTGCTTTCTATTAACTGCTACTCCCACTCAATGGTGGCTGGCGGTTTACTTGATACATCGTAGCAACAGCGATTAATGCCTTTAACTTCATTAATAATGCGATTGGAAACTTTTCCTAGAAGCTCATAGGGCAATGGTGCCCATTTAGCAGTCATGAAATCCGAAGTTTGCACTGCTCTTAGAGCTACAACCCAATCGTATGTTCTGCCGTCTCCCATTACTCCTACGCTTTTTACTGGAAGAAATACAACGAAAGCCTGACTTACTTTGTCATACCAGTCCGCCAAGCGAAGCTCCTCTATAAATATTGCATCGGCTTGGCGTAAAAGATCGGCATACTCACGTTTAACTTCTCCTAATATCCTCACGCCCAGACCTGGCCCTGGGAAGGGATGTCGGAAAACCATCTTTGGAGGCAGTCCTAAAGCGCAACCTAATTCCCTAACCTCATCTTTAAAGAGTTCTCTTAAAGGTTCAAGAAGCTTTAGATGCAATGTCTCTGGAAGGCCGCCAACGTTATGATGGGATTTGATGGTCTTGGCCTTTTTAGTCTTGGCACTAGCCGATTCAATTACATCGGGATAGATCGTGCCTTGAGCTAGCCATCTGGCATTAGGCAACTTAGCCGCTTCTTCTTGGAAGACTTCAACAAAAAGTCTTCCAATAATCTTTCTCTTCTGTTCGGGGGCGGTAACTCCACCTAAAGCTTCCATAAAACGCTCGCTTGCATCGACAACAACAAGCTGCAGACCCATGTTTTCACGGAAAGTTTTTTCGACTTGCTCCCTTTCATGGAGCCTAAGAAGTCCGTTGTCCACGAAAACACAGGTCAACTGCTTTCCGATAGCCCTATGAATTAAAGCTGCCGCAACGGAAGAATCTACGCCTCCCGACAAACCAAGAATAACTTCGTCAGTGCCGACTTTCTCGCGAATTCTTTCTACCGCTTCCTGAGCAAAGTTCCCGAGTATCCAATCAGGATTAGCACCGCAGATATCTAGAACAAAACGGTTCAGAATTTCCTTACCTTTGACTGTGTGAGTTACTTCTGGATGAAACTGAACTCCATAGAAACCACGCTTTTCGTCAGCCATTCCGGCAATTGGACAGGACGAAGTCGAACACATGACTTTAAAGTCAATCGGCATTTCTATGACCTTGTCACCGTGACTCATCCACACTTTTAATAAGTTCCTTCCACTCTCATCTGTGGAATCGGATAGGCCGCCCAACAATTTCGAAGCTGGATTAGTTACTACTTCCGCATAGCCAAACTCTCGTTGCGTTCCACTTATAACTTTTCCGCCAAGTTGGGAAGCCATGATCTGCATTCCATAGCAAATACCGAGGACAGGAACACCAAGTTCATAAACAGCTTTTGGAGCAACATCCTTAGCTTCTTCATAAGCACTCATATGCGAACCCGAAAGTACAATGCCCTTGGGATCGAATTCCTTTATAAAATCATCACTGACATCACAAGGATGCACTTCGCAAAAAACATGGGCTTCACGGATTCGTCGTGCAATAAGTTGGGTTACCTGGCTACCAAAGTCAAGAATAAGAATTTTGTCATGAGTCATTTTTCTAATGGCTAATAAAGAGAGACCGGCTGAGATTTTTCTCTTCCGGTCTCCAAAAGTTTCAAAGTTTTAATTTTCCTGTCTGTAGTTCGGAGCTTCCTTCGTGATCTTCACGTCATGGACATGAGATTCTCGCATGCCAGCCGCTGTAATCTCCACAAACTGCGCTTTGTTCCTCATCTCATCTATGGTTCTGCATCCACAATAACCCATTGAGGATCTCAAGCCACCAGCCATCTGGTAAATAATAGAGAGGACACTTCCTTTGTAGGGCACCATGCCTTCAATACCCTCAGGCACGAATTTATCTACGTTACCGTTGTTATTGTCTTGGAAATAGCGGTCTGCCGACCCTCTTCCCATGGCTCCTAAAGAACCCATGCCCCTGTAACTTTTATAGGAACGACCTTGATACAGAATAACTTCGCCCGGGGCTTCATCAGTACCGGCAAAAACTCCGCCCATCATAACCGAATGAGCACCTGCGGCAATTGCCTTTGCTACATCTCCTGAGAACCGAACACCACCGTCTGCAATCAGTGGAACATCTGTATCTTTAAGAGCATCGGCAACATTTGAAACTGCTGTAATTTGAGGTACACCAACGCCTGCAACGATACGAGTCGTACAAATTGAACCTGGCCCAATACCGACTTTTACAGCATCTGCACCATGATCTATTAAAGCGCGTGCAGCATCTGCCGTTGCAATATTGCCCCCAATAACCTGAACTTGCGGATAATGTTTTTTAACCCACAGGACACGATCAAGCACACCCTGCGAATGGCCATGCGCCGTATCCACACAGATAACATCGACTCCCGCATTCACTAATAATTCGCAACGCTCGTCAGTCCCTGCTCCAACACCAACGGCAGCTCCAACTAATAGCTTGCCATGCTTATCTTTAGCCGCATAAGGATGCTCAGTTGCCTTAGTGATGTCCTTAACTGTCATCAGGCCTTTCAGAATAAAGTTGTCGTCTACCACTAGGACTCTTTCAAGGCGATGCTCGTGCATGAGCTTTTTAGCTTCCTCTAAAGTGCCTCCTTCTTTAATAGTGACAAGCTTTTCCGCAGGAGTCATGATTTCGCTGATCTTGGCATCGTAGCGATTCTCGAACCGTAAATCCCTGTTTGTAACCATGCCCAGAACTTTATTGTTCTCATCGACTACCGGAAGACCAGAAATATGATGTTCACGAGTAAGCCTCATTACATCGCCAACTATCATGTCCGGTCCGATAGTGATCGGATCATTCACCACACCGGCCTCATGTCTTTTCACTCTAGCAACTTCAGCCGCTTGTTCTTGCGGAGTCATATTCTTATGGATGATTCCTATGCCACCTTCCTGAGCGAGTGCAATAGCAAGCTTAGATTCCGTAACGGTATCCATTGCAGCCGAGCATAGGGGAAGATTTAAGCGCAAATCTCTAGTGAACTGCGTTGATAAGTCGGTTTCCCTTGGCAGGACAGTGGAATACGCTGGCACGAGAAGGACATCATCGAAAGTAAGACCCTTTTGAAGAAGACGCATGGCAATACCTCTGAGAGCAAAAGCGGATTATATAGAGCCGATTTAAAAAATTTTTCTAATTTACCCCTATTTAATTAGCCCTGTAAACAAGGTAAACCCCAAAATAGCGATTAATAGGTAATAGTTAACTGCTCTATTGCTTCTTTTTAGCCTC
>JAJPXW010000155.1 GCA_021205255.1 Burkholderiales bacterium | reverse complement strand
TTCAAGAGCGAATTTTGGAGAAAAAGCAATATATCTGCGGAGTCAATTTTTAGGACAAACCCTAATAGGCTTTGAACTTATTAATGTGAAATAAAAATAATGAAATCAACTCTAAACAATGGATAAAAGTCCATACAAAGACATAAATTGTGGGTTTTTTACAAAAACTATTCCCAATGTGGCTTATTTCATCCACTAAGCTTATTTTCAAATCTTGATTTACAGTTAAAATAAATAAAATTTACATGACCCTAAGTCTGCGCCCACCCATGGCACAAAAGCAGATGAGTTCTAAATCAATGACAATTGCATGCTGGTAGGCATTGACTGAAATAGTGTTTTTGTATCTAAATAACTCCACTCACAAAAATGGAAACCAAACGTACTCGACGTACTTTCACACACGAGTTTAAAAAACAGGCAGCTGAAAGAGTAGTTGTTGGTAATGAAAAAACAACCGTAGTTGCTCAAGAATTAGGAATTAATCCTGTAAGCCTTTATCAATGGGTAAGGGAATATGAAGCGAAAGGCCAAGGGCTAAACAAGAGCCTGTCTGCTGATTCTGAAACTCAGCCAGAAATAAATACCCAAAAAAATCAACAGGTTCAGTTATCAGAGAAACACATTGCCACTTCAGTTCAGCCATCTCAGCAACAAGCAGATCTAGCACAAAAGCAACCTTCTGCATTTAGCCAGCAAAAAGCCGAGGGTGCAGATTTAACTAAAGAACAATCAATTGGCGTAAAAGAAGTCTCAAAAGTTGCACCTTCTATAAATATGCCAAATGAGGAAAAGCAGATTTTCAAATCGACTGCTCCTGTTCCTCCACAGCCATCTCAGGCGAACACATCTACTACAAGAACTACACCTTCCACTATGAACGAAAGGCCACAAGAACCACAACAAAAGCCTGCTGTCCAAGCGCAACCTGAAGGCTTCCAAATTAAATTTTGTACTATTCACTCTTCAAAAGAAGAAGCAATTCGAGCCGGTCAAGAAGCTCTTGCTTCCCGCCAGCATCAACTTTCAGCAAAAGCCCACACAGCACAGAGTGCTCCTGCTTCGCAGCCAGAAGTTGAACAGGCTCCAAAAACTACAGTAAAAGTGGCTCCTCAACCTGAAGTTAATGCCCAACTACGTCCAGCAGTTGAACCAACAACAAAACCAGTGGTAGAGAACTCACCACATCCTACGGTTGCGTCCCGGCCATCTGTTGAACCTAAGCCACGCCCAACAGTCGAACTTTCTCCAAAGCAAATAGTAGAGGCGCCGCGTCCTACAGTTGAACCTTCCCAGCCATCTGTTGAACCTGCATCGCACCCAGTAGTTGAACCTCCTCCAAGGCCAGAGGTAGTCGTCTCGCCACGACCTGCAGTTGAACCTCCTCCAAGGCCAGAGGTAGCCGTCTCGCCACGACCTGTAATTGAACCTACTCTTAGGCATGTGTCAGAGGTTTCTCAACGTCCGGTAGTTGAATCTTCCCGGCCAATTGTTGAACCTAAGCCCCGGCCTGCAGTTGAAGTTCCTCCAAGACCTGCTGTAGAAGCAGCTCCACGACCCACTCTCAGGGTAGCTCCGGAACCCCCTGCTCCGCCAGTCGTTTCTCCTCCAAGAAGTTCAACTCTTAATCTTCCGGAAAGAAATAGAAGGAACTTCCAGTCACAGGAAAGACAAACGCCTCCAGTGCAACAACGAGGCAATGACGACGCAAGAAGAAGAATTTATGAAAGGGAGGAAAGGTTTGCACCCGATCTTTCCACTGCTGAGACTCTTAGCGATTTCTCTCAGTCAACGGAGTCGCCAACTCCACCGGCTCAGGAGCAATATCAAGAAAGGAATAGCCGGGAGCAAAATAGAGACTTTAGGCAAAAACAAAAGAAAAATAAGCAGTACGGTAACGAGAGATATCAAAACCGGAATGACAATCGCAATGACTATAGGAACGATAATAGATCTGACCTAGACGATGTCCAGCCAGAAAGAGTTGTGCCTGAAAGACCACCTCGCCCAGTACCTACGGCAGCCGAGGGTCGAAGCTGGAAAGTAAAGGGTGCTCTCAGTCAGCGTCCAAATTACAGAGAAGAAAACGAAAAGCATGGATATGTTGACGAATTCAGCATTCCCGCAAAAAATTTGGACGAAGTTTGGCAAATCCTTTCGATCATGCAGGATTCAGTCGATAAAAGAGCTTTCTCCGATATGGTTCACTCACGTCAACTCAATGTATCGGAAGAACTTCTTGAAGACCCTAAAGCCTGCACTATGCAAGGACCAATCGTCCCTAATAAACCATGGCTTCGCAAACCAAGAATGAACCAAGTTGCCGAGGAATTTTTCCAGACCACTCCTGAATATGCGAAATCCGTATATGAAAACTATTGCGGACTCGATATTCGCTTGGATAAAAATAGCGACGGTACGCCGATTCTTTCCGTGCAAAAGACTCCGACTGGAGAAAGATCCATCACTATTGATTTCTCTAAATTCGACCGCTTTGTCGATGATTTTTACGGTGACTTTGTCCGTGAATGCAAAGAAGTCATGATGAAAAGAAATCCAAGGGAATATTCAAGCTTGAATTCCTTTATTCGTATTCCGGATGAACCCCTTTGGAATCCCAAGCTTTGGGCTGGAGTAAGGACCTTTACTTGGAATCCCAATGAATCTCTATCGGAGGCCTGGATTAATTACGCCAGTAACAACCAAAGAAAAAATCAGCGTTACCGCTGATTTCTGAACCGTTAACTACCTTATTGAGGCCGATACTATTTCGGCCTCTTTTGTTAGGGGCTTCTTTTTCACATTTTCAATACCTGCCATTTCCGTCCATGTCTTAATCCATGCATCTAGCAAGAAAGTATCTTCGATATCAACTGTCAGACGGTATTTCCCTTTGTTTTTCCCATTAGTTAATTTTCGAATTTTCTGAGTCTTATTAAAAGGAGTCTCTTGGAGATTTACAGCAGTAATATCATTTGAGAAAAGAAAAGAGAGTCTTATAGGTTGTCCTCTGCCAGGATAGTCATAGTTGAAGGAGCCGGAAGATAAATACTTTTTCAATGAAAAGTCAGCTGGTGGTATGAAACTAAGGTCGGTTACTTTAACTGACTGCATCCGATGCAAAGCCTTACTTTCTACTTTAGTCATGTCGTCAACTGGCATGCACACAAGATATAGTCGGGATTCCTGTTGTACAAGGCCTAGCGGCAAAACCGTCATATTGGATCTTTGCCTTTTGGAGTTGACATATTCGATCTGCAGTTGCTTTTCGTGTAAAAGACCTTCAGTGACTGCATTAAAAATCCTTGGCTTGATGTCTGGCGCCACTTGTGGAATCACACCCGAAACCACTGCTACCTTCTTAAGCCATTGATGACTTCTAGGTTCTTTGTCTTCTTCCTTAGATTGACTAAACAAGTAATCGAGCGATCCAATCATCCGAGCTGGCATTTGGTATTTCAAATGCTCTTGAGCAAGCCTTAAAAGCAAAGAAGTTTCATCGTCGAGCTTAAAGCTATCGAGCTCCTGAACCTGTGGGAGTCGAGAGTAACCATAAGGTTTAGAAGATTTATCACATTCAATTCCCAGTTCGGATTTTTGAAGTGCATCTAGAGCTCTCTGAAGGGTACGAAGGCTCATCTTTATCTTCTTAGCCTCTAAAGCCTGAAATAGATCGGAGGAGGTTATCTTCTTCGGGTGAAAAGGAATTCGCCTAATAATTTCGAGCAAATTAATTGCTTCGGTAAGATTACTTGTCGTTCGTGCCATATTTGCGTCCAAAGTAAAACTAACTAAAAATACGTCTTACTAAATAATGTTCCTCTAAGGATTTGCAAATGATAAAGGGTTAAGCTTTAA
>JAJPXW010000071.1:517-3859 GCA_021205255.1 Burkholderiales bacterium | reverse complement strand
GGATTAATGCAGATCAATAGTTCCTGGCTCTCCCGCTGGAATCTCACTCGGGAAGAACTTCTATCGAATGTTTGTCTCAATATTGAGATAGGAGCTTGGATTCTGCGGGAGAACCTCAATAAATTTGGCAACCCTTGGGAGGCTGTCGGTGCATATAACGCGTCTTGCTCTTCCCTAAAAGGAGACGAATGTCGACGGGCAAGACAACGATATGCCTGGAAGGTCTATTACAACCTTACGCATCTTGATGATTTCAAAAGAGAAATGCTTAAGAAAGCAGTGACTTAAGCACACATAACAATTTAATTTTTAGCCCTGAGGACGCACGGTAAAACGGCCGTCCTTTAGGGAGTCCTTGCTTAAAACGCCGTTTTACAAAAATTTTTAGCTTGTTTTAACACCTTTTATTGACCTTATTTGTACCTCGTTTAACAACCCTAAAGGAGAAAGAAGTGCTCTTACAGAAACTAAAACTTATCCAGGTATCCCTGTTCGTCACTGGTTACTTCTGGGTGACATCGGCCTTTGCTTCCAATGGCGACACTGACTTCGCAGACCTTTACGACAAGCTTTCCACTTGGTCGCAAGGCACGTTAGGAAGATCAATTGCTCTGATGTTCCTACTTGTTGGTCTCGGCGTTGGCGTAATTCGCGGTTCGATTATGGGCGCAGTGGTTTGTATCGCTGCCGCCATGGCTCTTTTTATCGGTCCGCAAATTATCGACAACATTTTCACAGCTCTGATTTGAGACAGATTTATAGCTTTGGCCGGTAGCTTTAAACCGGCCACCTGGAGGCTTAATTATGAACAATTCACCAGAAAACCTGCGTATCAACCTTATTCCTAGAACACTTGACGCGAGACCTAAGTTTCTTTTATGGGACTTGGATACGGTCTTAGTCTTCTTTGCCGGACTAGGAATTGGAATCATTGCCAATTCCATGGTCTTAGGTTTTGTTTCCTCGGTTTTATTTGGCTGGGGTTGGGTGAGATTAAAAGCTGGCAGACACCCTGCCTATGGATTCCACCTTCTTTATTGGCACACGCCAATGCAGCCTTTCAAAAGAACTCCCGCTTCCTGCAAACGTAATTTCATTGGATAGAAACAAATGAACCTCAACGAATACTCCTCAGAACTTGCCGCCAGACTAGCGGTTAGGCAGCTTTTCGTTTTTGGATTTGTAATAAGCCTAATAACTAACCTTGTACTTGGCGCTGGCCTAATCCTCTCTGAAAATCAGGACCGCATCGTAGTTCTGCCTGCTGAACCGACTAAATCCTTTTGGCTCGATGACAAGACAGTTTCTCCTGAATACCTTGAGCAAATGGGCACATTCGTTGTGCAACTGGCTCTTAATAATTCACCGGAGACTTTCGAGCACAACATCACTCAAATTCTTAAATACGTTGAGCCAGCCTTTCGAGGCGACACTGAACTTGCATTATTGGAACAAGCCAGAAAATTAAAGAACGATAACGCATCGACTTCTTTTCTTCCGGAAAGTGTCGATGTCCAACCAAAAGCCATGAAAGTGGCGATCCATGGACACGTTAGAAAATTTATTGGCAATGTCCTGGTTTCAACAACACCTCATTGCCTAACAGCGCAATTTAACTATCACAGCTCAAGGCTTTGGCTGCATTCCATGGCCGAGACCGACTGCAAGAAGCCCTTTGAAACAGCCCACAAGAATTCAGATGGAGCCACGTCATGAGAAAAGCATTCGTGCTCGTGTTCTTGGCTTTTATGGCATTTAGCTTGCATGCGAAGACTGCAACTAAAGCTAACAAGCCTGAGACATCGATATCCGCAATGGACGCGAGTCCCGCCAGTGCCGGTATCCATGTTGTCGATGGAACGAAACGAGCTGGTATCTCTATGCGGCAAGCTAATCGCCTTTCTATTAAAGGAGCAAAGATAGAGAGATTCGTGGCTGACCCGCAGATGCTTGAAATCCGACACGATCCTGGAACTGGTGCCCTATTCATTATTCCATTGACTCGTGAGACGTCATCGATTTTTGTGATGACGGATTCCGGTCAAACCCATGTGGTACTTCTGACTCCTTCCGAAAAGCTCCATAGTCAAAACTTAGAAATCATAGAAAAACCTCAGAAAGCCTCTACCTTGGCCACCTCCATTCCAATGAATTCCGCATTACCTGTTGAAGAGGCAGTAGAAGAAATTCTTAGAGATCTTACAAAGATTGTTTCTGACCGTACATTAGTTTCTAAGAATACGAATAAGCCAATGCAGACCGCTTCTTTAAAAGCGACTCCTGATAAGAAGTGGAAAGCTGGGAGTTACTGGCTCGAGCATTGGACTCTTGCCAACACTTCAAAAGAAGAAGCGGTCATAGAAGAAGCGAACTTCTGGCACAAAGGCATTCTTTCCATTGCTATCGACAGAGCAAAAGTTAGACCAGGAGAAGAAGTTGACCTGTGGATCGTACGACAAGGAGACGGATTATGAGCTCTTCAAGTCGATATGGTGCAGCAGCTTCAAGAACTGCATGGCAGCAATATAAGAAAGTTCTTTTGTTCCTAATCATTCTCGGGGCAGTAGTTTTTACTGGACTTTATTTCTTCTCCCATGACCAGCAACCAAGAGAACGAGCAGAAAAGACCACTACTATCGATCTGACTCCTTCGACTAGCGATCACGAACGCTATAAGGCGCTTTACGAAGAAAGACTTATAGCCTTGGAAAGGCAAGTAAAAGACGCCAACGAAAGAGAGCAAGTCCTTAAAAAAGAACTTGGCCACATGAAGGAGAAGCTCGATCAAAAGGTTAGAGAACCAAGTCATCCTTTAAATTCAACCAGAGACGGACATTCCAATGAGCAAGGTTGGCCAGACCCCAATGCCATTCATGTAGAAAACAATGTCAATCAACCAGAGATCATTGGAAAAGGAGCTCCTAATAAAGGATTCTCTGCTGGCAACAGTAAAAACAATGCTAAAAATCAACAGGCTCAGAACGCAAATCCATCTCAACGCGCTCCACGATTAGTACTGACTGATGTCTCTAACGTCCGTTCTACGGGACCGGCTGAATCCATCCTAATCGGCAAAACAAAAGAAGCTAACAAATCAGGAACTGCACTTACCTACCTTACAAGCGGAACTTTTGCAAAAGCCAGACTTCTTAACGGCGCAACAGCTCCAACTCGTGGGCAAGGTAGTGGAAATCCAGTTCCTGTATTACTTGAACTCACGGATGCGGCCATCATGCCAAATCTTTATCGCTCGGGTATCCAGCGTTGTTTTGTAACAGCTAATGCTACAGGCGAATTAGCAAGCGAAAGAGTTCTTATCCGTTTGGAAAGGCTCTCCTGTAT
>JAJPXW010000071.1:0-507 GCA_021205255.1 Burkholderiales bacterium | reverse complement strand
TCAAAACGGCGGAGCAATCGATACCAAAATCCAAGGCTACGTCTCTGGAGAAGATGGCAAGACTGGTCTAAGAGCAAGACTTGTCACGAAATCAGGACAGGCCATTGCCAACGCTTTAATTACTGGAGCTCTTTCAGGATTAGGTAAAGCCGTTTCTCTTGCTTCGCAGACTTCCACTACTTCCGGCATCACTGGAACTGTAACTAACTCCGTAAACAATCCTTGGAGAGCAGGTTTCGGTGAAGGTACTTCAAAAGCCATGGATCGCATAGCCGATTACTACTTGAAGCTTGCTAGCGACCTCTTCCCGGTTCTAGAAGTTGATTCCGGCCGTGAAGTCGAAATTCTCCTTTCGCAAGGTCTTTCCATCGAGAGGCTCAACAAATGAATTTAAGCACGAATTTTCAAAACCATTCAATTCACAAATTTGGAGATATAAAAATGAAACAAACTCTTCTTTCTATCAGCATCGCCCTTCTCTGCGCTTCCACATTGCAGGCTCAAACC
>JAJPXW010000065.1:776-3906 GCA_021205255.1 Burkholderiales bacterium | reverse complement strand
AAGTCTAGCGCCAGAAAAGCATTGTTTATACGCTTAATAAATCCTTCAACATTGCTTTCAGCTAAAAATTGTAAAATATCCCCTGCGTCTACTTCTTCAAGTGTCTTTCCTTGAAGAAGGCTACCAAGATAGAGATCTGCCATGGAATCGGCCACTTCTTGGTTAGGGTATCCCAAATATAAAGTTGTTTTGGTAGGCAGTTTCGCATTGTTAGTGCCTTTAATAGTTAGATAGCCTGTTTGAACAAGAAGCACTTGCTCATTTACTTTGTGGGAAGAAGAAGCGGCAGAAAGTGAAGATATTTTCAACTTCTTCTCTTCAAGAAATTCAGCTGGTTGTGTCAACGAGTGTTTCTTAATATGTTCTTGAAGAATAGAGGGCTGGCCACCGCTCTCGAACCAATAGTTTTTAAACCCTCTTTTCGGCCACCTGAAAAAGTTTAAGACTGACCAAGGGGCAAACATCTTTTTAGTAGCCGTCTCTTCGAAGCAAAAGCCATTGTAGTGAGCTACCAGTTCCTCTATTAGTTCGGTTTCCGAGAGCCTAAGAATTTCAGAGGCGTTCTTTAGGTAATCACCAAAATAGTACTTTAGTTCTTCGAGAGAATATCCAACAATATCCCCAAAATCTGGATTAAGGGTTATGTCATCAAGATGATTGAGACCTGAGAAAATTCCTGCCTTTCCAAACTTTGTTATTCCTGTGAGAAAGGTAAATCTAAATGCCCCTGTTCTCCCCTTCAAGCAACTATAGAAAGTCGCCAATGTGTTTCTAACCTTAATAAAAGTATCGGGATGATTAAGGCAGGAAGTTAGGGGGGCGTCGTACTCATCGAGTAGAAAAACTACTGAAGAATCAGGCGGCCAGTGGCGCCAAACAGCAAATGTTTCAATTCCGTCAGCAGTTATATCGAAATCCTTTGAAAGTAACTGGTTTGATTTCAAATAGAGCCTTAGGTAGGAACTGAATTTTTTTTCAAAATCCTCAATATCATTAAAGTTGCTTACACGAGACAGATCTAGATGGATAACGGTATAAGTGTTTTTATCTTTCCAGAGCTTCTCTATTTCAAGTCCGGAGAAGTCCCTCAGGCCAAATTTGAATAAAGAATGGAAGGTAGAGAGCAGCAGAGATTTCCCAAATCTCCTTGGGCGGGACAGAAAAAACGGCTCCTCCTCCTTTGCAAGCTCATAGATCATCCTAGTCTTATCAACGTAGATTTTCCCTCTATTGCGCAAGTTTGGAAACTCTGACTCTCCAAGAGGCAATTGCTGAGGAGTTTTGGAAGAAGTGTGTTCATCCATAGTACCAGTTCCTGTTTAGGTTAACTGCAGGGAAAATCTTAAGTATTTTAGAACATAAGTATTGAGTGCCATTGAAGGCTTTAAGACTTTTAATCTTAGAAGAGCCAGTGAACTCATGTTGATAATTAAAGTCCCTTACCTCTATTTAAATTAAAGACTACATCGTCCTAAAATTCCATCTACTTAGTTTCGCCTTCCTTATTACTCCATTAAAGATTATTTGATACAGCTCGACTTATCTCTGCTCTTATGAGTAAAACGGTAGAAGTAACGCAGGTAGTATATCAATTGGTCAACGTGGCTAATTGGTTATTGCGTAGCGTGCTAACTACCACATTCTAGTACCTTTGAGTTCTTTGGTACACAAAATATTTTCGTGGTACACAACTGCCTACATAAAGCTTTTGATTTTGGTGAAACTTGGCGATTGATCCAGATACTTAGAATCAAATAAGTGATTGAAAAATAAGGGTTCGGTGGGTGGTGGCGAATGGGGAAAAAGGAGGAGGTGGTGCCCAAGGAGAGAATTTTTATTGCATTAAAGTCAATTAGTTAATTATGGGAATCAGTATTTGCCTACAAATTTGCCTACAACTTAACATCTCAAGGAAAACCCTTATACCTGGGTGCATATACCATAGGTAGTGTTGAGTCCGAAAATAAAGGTTTAGGACAAGTAGAAGTGATCTCTAGATCCTTACTGTTAACAGTTTTCTAACCCTTACTTTATTTTGACTTGGCAATTTTAAGGTAGTCGTCTAGTGCCAGTAAAAAGTAAACAACTATCTTCCTGAAAGCGTTTATAGGATTGTAAAGGATCTGAGCGTAATTTCTAAGCTTTAGTTCGGAGGGGAAGTTGCCGTTCTTACCGTTACTTTTACCTGTTCCTAAGTTGACATCTACCCACTTCTCAGTTTATTCAAAGCTCAATGGCACCAAAGTCTTAGTTTGATTTAACTGGCTAAAGTTTATAAGCAAGAGAATACCCATAACGGCTATTAGGTATGTGCATAACACTTGACCCTCGTACCTGTACCTTCGAGCTTGTACTTTCCACACTTTTATGTACATTTGGTTTTGAACTCTAATCTTGAGAAGCGACTTTAAAGTCAGTGGTACTTTCTTCAATTCAAACTAGCTTGGGTGAAAAGCAGTGATGCACCAAAACCGAAAGCTAATTGCTATTTCTTCTTAGGTAGGATTTGTAGGAACTGACTGGATAAAAGACGATTTTAGAGACACTTGGAAGAGAACACAGTTAGCTTTTCCACCTCTTAGGATTAACTTTCCGCTAGTCAGGTTTATGTTTTAGTCAACAAAAGGCAATATGAAAGGATTGAAGTTCGGCCAATTGTGTTCTTTTATTGAAACTTGAGAAATGCCAGTAGGCACTAATAGTGAGTTCACTGGTGACAATTCCGCGTCACCTATTAGTTAAAAGCCCTATTTACTCCCTAGTGAAAAGTGTCTGTTTTGTTTAAATATTGAACGCTAGTAGGACTCTATTAAGAAGTTCAAGTATCCGTAGGGATTAGTGCGTATACCTTGGAGGCAGCCTCTTATTGGATTTCTCATTCCACGCGAATCAGGGGGCTACTGCCTTATGCGTCCAGGTATGCCACATAAAAACGGAGTTCTTAAGGTTGCTAGAAGACCTGGACACAATCCTGAATAATGTTGTGAAAATTACGAAGAGAAAGAAGCAGGCTAGTACGGAAATAATGAATTGAGTTGCTAGAAGTTGGATCGGGAGCGCTTGGCCTAGCTATTTCGCGGTATTCGAGGAAAAGAGAGTTTTATGACAAGAATCGTTTACTGGGATAAAG
>JAJPXW010000065.1:0-766 GCA_021205255.1 Burkholderiales bacterium | reverse complement strand
GATTTACACAGGGCATATAAAAATTAAGCCGCAGAAAGTTAAGGAAGCTAAAAGCAAGTTCGAGGACTGGCTTTTATTGGGACAGGATTTAGATTTCAGCTTCCTCGATTTTCAAGAGGTGGAAAATGACAGGGAGGATCCGGCTAATGTGGGCGCCTTGAGGCTGCTTCTTAAAGAACTTAATCAAACTGCACCTGCGGAAGGAGAGAAAGGAAGACGGTTTGAAATTCTTGCTTTAGCGTATTTTCAATCCGAGACAAAATGGAAAAAACAATTTAGGCAGGTTTGGCTTTTTGCGGATTGGGCTAAAGAGCATCCGGACTTGGCAGGTGAAACCTACACAAAAGACATAGGGATTGACTTAGTGGCCGAAAACCTCGAAGACGGCAAGTTTGCCGCCATCCAATGCAAGTTTTATAAGCGTGGCAATAAACTAGATTCAAAGTTATTGAATACTTTTCTCGGAGCAAGTCGCAGAATCCATTTCACACGCAGAATTCTAGTTACCACTAACAAGATTACGACTGTACAGCGTGAGAAGTATAGAACCTATAAGCCACCAATTGAAATAGTGGACAGATGGCAACTGGAACATTCGGAAGTACAGTGGAACAGCCTCTTGAATATCAGTTTTGATCAAGTCGGAAGAAATTCTCCTTTTTCAGTAAAGCCTGAAGTTTCATGGAAGGAAAACCTTATGGACAGCGTAGATAAAACATCGAAAAAAACATGTAATTACCATAAAGATATAGAGCCAGTATTACAT
>JAJPXW010000207.1 GCA_021205255.1 Burkholderiales bacterium | reverse complement strand
AATAACGTCAATTCCCAGCGCGTCTTGTTCATAATAGGGGGATAACTTCTTCCAAGAGTGACAAGTGAGTATTTTTAAAAGTGCGGCGTTAATTTCCGGCATGACGCTAATATCCCGGATAACTGGACTTATTCGGGATATTCTTATTGCCCGATATTTTGGTGCAACAGGCGATACGGACGCTTACTACGTAGCGTTCCGACTTCCAAATCTACTACGCAGGTTATTTGCAGAAGGCGCTTTTCAGCAGGCCTTTGTTCCAATGCTTGCCGATGTCAAGAGTAACCGCACTCCGCAAGAAACTAAATCGTTTATTGACAGGATTGCGAGTCTACTAGGCACCATTGTTTTACTTGTCAGTATATTAGGTGTCTTGATTGCGCCGGTTCTTGTTTGGATTATTGCTTCTGGCCTGAATGAGGAGCCAAATACTTTCAATACGGCAGTCCAATTGACGAGAATCATGTTCCCATACATATTCTTTATGTCCTTGGTCGCACTTAGTGCCTCGATTCTCAATACTTGGAAGCATTTTGCAGTGCCGGCTGCCGTCCCTGTGCTGCTAAACCTCTCTTTAATCTTTGCCACAGTCTGTATTGCGCCGTTTATGGAAAGGCCGATTTTTGCTTTGGCTTTTGGCGTAATGACTGGTGGATTCCTGCAGCTTGGCGTTCAGATCCCCCTTTTAAAGAAATATGGATTGGTTCCAAGGTATGTTTCTCCAATAAAAGCGGCAAAAGATAAAACAGTTCGAAGAGTTCTGGAACTAATGGTTCCTGCGTTGTTCGCTGTTGGGGTCTCCCAGATTTCAATTCTGATTAATACAAATATTGCGTCCTTCCTACAAGAGGGCTCTGTGACTTGGTTGACCTATGCAGACCGACTGATGGAGTTTCCGACTGCGTTACTAGGCGTAGCTTTAGGCACGGTTTTATTGCCTAGCCTTTCGGCCGCCTACGCAAAAGGTCTGATGACTCGCTATAACGATTTGCTGAACTGGGGATTGAAACTTGTCATTGCATTTGCTCTTCCAGCTGCGCTAGGTTTGGCATTTCTCAGCGAAGGCTTATGTTCGGTCCTTTTCCAAGGCATTCGCTTTAATGCTAACGATGCCTACCAAACTTCGACAGCTGTGCTTGGCTACTCCTGTGGATTGCTTGGTCTCATTGCTATCAAGATTCTTGCGCCAGGCTTCTATGCACAAAAAGATATTAAGACTCCAGTCAAAGTGGCTGTTTTTGCTTTGATTGTCACCCAGATGTTCAACCTAGTGACAGTTCCGCTCTTTTCTCACGCCGGTCTTGCCCTTTCTGTGGGATTAGGGGCTTGCGTAAATGCTTTTTGCCTTCTTACGATTTTGAAGAAACGCAAAGTCTTTACGCCTGGCGTTGGATGGCCGAAGCTATTTATTTCCGTAGCGCTAGCTTGCATTGTGCTTTCAGCTATTCTCCTTTTATGCCAGCAGGGCTATAGCTGGGTAGAGATGCACAGCTGGATCAAAAAGACAGTATTGCTCTTTGGCATTATTTGTCTTGCCGGCGTTGGCTATCTCGGTACTTTGGCCATTTGCGGCTATCGACTTACAGACCTAAGAGCGCCGGAGACTGATTAATGAATGTAATGAATGCTTTGCTTTTGGACAACGGTGAACTTTCTTTGAAGCTATTCCGGCTCTACATATAGCAGATACTCAAAAACGGCAAAATTCAAAGCGTTCTCTAAGAACATCAGTAAAAATTGACGGATATCCATAGCACAGGAAATAAAGGAGACAGAGATGTCGAAAAAAGACAAGAAGGAATCCGCAGAAGATAAAGAGAAAGCAAAGGAATTAAAGGAACAAGAGGAAACTGTGGGGCTGATGGACGCAGAAGTAGAAGCCGCAACAATCTGTGGTCCCGATGACGATAAGGACAAAAAGTAAAGGGGAAGCTAGAGAAGTTTTCCTCATTCATGATTTCTTAGAAGGCCCTGAAGCACATTCGGGGCTTTTCTCTGATTGGTGTTATCAAATATCGAGATTGTTTCTAAAATTTCGTTGCAAAGAAATATTTTCCAACCCCTTGAATTCCTTAGTTGTAATCCAATATGTCTACTTAGTTTATCTAAGTGTTAAACCAACGCGATTTTGCAACAACTAAACCAACGCGATTTTGCAACAAAACACAGAGCTAAAAAGGGTTCTCCGCTATGGCCAATTTCACTGCTCCAGCCGCCACAAGCCGGAAGCCGAAAGTGCAACCAAATGCAACTCCGGCTTCCTAGCGGGCTTTACTTATCCTCCTTCTTAGCGGCCTGCAATTGCCTTCTTATTTTCATGATCGGGTCCAAAGCCCAGTCTATGGCCTTGGGTGGCACCGGTTCACGCTCAATTGCCGGGGAGTTCCTTTCATGGATTTTGAAGTCCAGGAGAATCCCGTTGCAGCTCATCTCCAATCTTCCATCGGCATAGTCGTAGTCGATCACGTGCACCTCCTTGTACATCCAGTTTCGCCGGTTGGCGACACCGGTAACCTGTAGAATCTTGCCCTGGTAGCTGCACGTCAGGTTCTTGGAGAGCCGGCGTGTTATCCATAGGGCGCATTTCCTGTCTATGTCCGGCAACTCATCGGTCTTGACTTGGAGATGCGCATCTTCTGGGTCTCTTGGAACGCGTCCGAATTCCTCGTTGTACTCGGCGATGAGCCTTGGCAGCAGAGCGTTGGCGGACGCCATATCGGTGGCGCCCAGCATCACCAGTTCCTTCGGCCATCGCCCCTGCAAGGTCCGGTTCAACCTCTCAACCCGTCCCTTTGCCTGCGCCGATAAGGCGAAAATTGGTTCGATTCCCACCATGGAGCAGACTCTTTCGTACTGGCTCCGCGCTGTTTTGTCGTCTTTCCCGCATGCGGGCGTTAATACGCCTGAACGGTCGCTGTAGAAGGCAGCCGGTATGCCGTAGCGGTGGATATGGTCGCGTATCAACGTGCGGTATCCCACAGACGTTTCGGTTTCAAAGAACCTGGCAGCGGTAATTATTCCAGTGGCATCGTCGACAAAGACCAAAAGCGTGAACATTGGTCCGTCCACGCCGAGCCAGTAGTGCGGGCTGCCATCTATCTGGATGAGATCGCCAAAAGCGCCTCTTCTACGGCGCAACGGATGAAGTTTTGCGACGTTGCCGGTTTTCGTTTCGCCGGCAAACTTATTGAGAAGACGACGTATGTACTCCTCCGAGACTTTGATGCCTTCTTCCTTAAGCAAATACTTGACGGCCAAGGCTGGATGGAGCGAACTGTATTTGCCTGCCATCAGCTCCGCGATTTTCTTCTCCTTATCGGGAGCGAACTTGTTATGGGGCCTTTTGCCCGTGTTGCCGTGCTTCAGGCCTTTCACGCCGCCGTTGGCGAGCTTAATGAGCTTGCGGTAGACGGTGGAGGCGGACTTCACGTTGAGACAAGCGCACGCCTGCTTAATATCGATTAAACCGAGCTCGAACTGCCGCAGGATATCGGCCTGCTTGTCCGGGTCCAGTGTTTTTTTTACTCATAAGGTATTCTCCGTATGTATAGGGAGGACTAGAAGGATATTCAATTTGACTGGCAGCTTGGAGTCCGGAGGGAATATTTATTAAAGGCAATTTTTATTATGACGATTTCTGCCATGGCTGTTAAATAACTCGGCAATTCACTTCGCCAAAGGGCTAATTCAGAAATTCATGACATACTGAATCCAGGGTTTCTAGCTTCTTCAGTATAGGGAAGAAGACAGTCGAAGTTCATTGCGGGAAATTGGCACCTGAATACTATTTTCGATATCCGGCACTTAGTGTTGCCATCTGGACATCAAGTTCCATTGGCCGGGCAGCCCCGCGTTCGTCCAAATAGCCAATTCCCGGGCATTTATTTTCATATAAGGTAGCCTACACCGCGGCTGT
>JAJPXW010000161.1 GCA_021205255.1 Burkholderiales bacterium | reverse complement strand
CGAATAGATTATTCCTGAAGGTTCGCAACTTGTAAAACAGTCGCCGAATTGCCGATAGTTCCAGGAAGGCATAAAGTCTTTACAGGCGATGTAACAATTGAGCAACTTTCGCAACCGCTTCCTGGCATGCCAGTTGGCTTTGCCGTTGTTACATTCTAGGCAGGGGCGCGTTCCTATTGGCACATTCATCCAATTGGACAGTTCTCTATATTCTTGAAGGTGAAGGCCCCTCAGAAGTATTTGGAGAAAAAGTCAGTGTCCTTAAAAAAAGGCGACCTTGTAGTATGTCCCAAAGGCGTCAAGCACTTTCATGGAGCTGCACCTGGCAAGAGAATGGTTCAAATGACTATTACTGGTGGCGATGCATACGGCAAAAATATTGAGTGGTTGGAAGAAGTTGCCGGCGAACAATACAACAGCATTTAGAGCTAAATTCATAATTTTTGCAAAGAGGCGACTTCGGTTGCCTCCTTTGCCCTAAGGGCATCTTTGATTTGCACTAGATTTTCTTGGACTGGTAACTAGTCTGCATAATCCCTGGTTTTGAATGCCTGAATCAGTCTGGATGATGCCGGTTTCCTCTATGAGCACGCTGTTTAGGAGCTCGGAGATAGTCACAGACCGCAGCATTCCAATGGGTGTTTTAGACATAATGGAAAGCTACGGTCTTACCTGATTTTTCTAGCGATTTCCTTAAATAGTTGTCTTTTTCCGAAGGTGTTCAAATACTATTTAGACCTTCGTCTCATTAAGAGTTAAGTCTGGGTCTTTTAGTAGAGATCACCTAAGTTTAAATTGAAATTTCTACGAATTGGCACTTAAAGCTTTAGAACAGACATTTTAATGGCCAACATATTGACCCTCAAAAAGCTGATAACTTTCTGTTGGCTTTTCTCCATATTTAACTGAGTGGTCTAAGTGAACTTTAAAGTTGTCTTTATACTTTTTGTTTACGCTTTCCGACTTTAAGACAGCCATATTTTCAGCATTTACTGTATCTGAATCTACGTAATAGTTATAGCTTCCGGTAAGTACCTTATCGTCATCGATCACAATAACTTTATTATGCGCAAGGTTATGCCGATAGTCGATATAGGTTGGAACGCCAGATTCGTTTAGGCGCTTATCTTGATTATTTTTATCATTATTTAGATGCGGGTCGATAATAGCAATTACATCTAACCCACGTCTTTTAGCTCTTATCAGCGCATCGGCTATTTCCTTATCCGTCATAATGTAGGCAAGCATTTTCACTTCTTTTTGGGCATTGTCTATTTCTGAAATGATCTTGTCTCTTGCTCCTCCGTAAGGTGAGAAAAAGACTTCAACTTCCGCATGTTCTACTGCATAGACACTGCAACTAAGAAAGAGGGAAAGAGGGAGAGTTAACCAGAAAGTTTTCATTGCTTGCTCCTTTCAAAAGTGACGTGATAGAAAAAGCGCATTGGCATCTACGTTTTGTAATTTCAATAACTTCTCAATGAAATAGCTAAGACGGCTGCCCAAATTTAGAATTTAAGTGAGAGAACGTTGTCAAAGCCTTAAGGGTTGCGAAAATTTGCCCTTACTAAAATTACTCTTGCCATAAAGTAAAAAGCTTTCTGAACCTCCTTTGGCTTTATAGAGATATCATCCAAATTCTTTTGCTCTTATGCCTAAAACGCAGTAAACATCAACTTAGCCATACTAGAAAATCGTCCTTATTAAGATTGAAATCTGCTTAAGGGATAGGCTTTTCTTGCCAATCCATCCTAGATGCAAAGCAATCAACCGTAGCTACAAATAATCGCGGATTGACTTGCTAGATATGAGATTAAACCGTTCAAGGCTTCTGTATTTGCCTATTTTTAGAAAGAGCACTGATTTCTGCCAAAACTAATCAGTCAATATAGAAGGCAACGCTAAATGTAAGGAAGAACTATGGCTGAACAAAAACTGATTCCGACAAGGTATTGAAAGGGATAAGAGAATTAGGACTAGGGACCGAACATTTTTTGAACGATATAGTCCTAAGCGAATATCAGATACGGCTATCTCCCATTTTGCGTGGGGTCTTGAAAAGCTATTCAAGTCCCTTAGCAATAGGAAGTTCGCACTTCTTTCAGGTTTCCGCTACCACTTGTCGCCTCCCTAACAAAAGGCTCAAGCATCCGTAGCAGATCAGTGCGCATTACATCGGAGCTAGCCGCTCCTAGAGGGTTTCTCATCCCACACAAGGTAGTAGTTTACACCGCTATACGTCCAGATACGACATATAAAACAGCATTCTTAAGATCTATCCTTGCTAAGGGCTATCTTGAATCTTTTTTCAAAAATCTGTTTAACCCACTAAATTTGGGAGATAGCCGGCAATAGTTGATGCGCAGGCCGTGTTGAATAGCCTCAAGTCCACAACGGAAGATAAGGAAAAGTAGCGCAGAAACACTGAACTTAAATATAAACTGGAGCGATTTCACTAATTGAATCAACCGCTCCACTTACAAAATTTAGCATTAAGGAGGCATTTCCCTTAGTGCCAAAGATATAGAGGGATGACCTGAAAACTTGCACAAAAAGCAAATCCTGCACCTAGCTGTTTAAAGGTTTGTTTGCTAGGTACAGGATTTATATAACTTCTTAGTATAGGTTTATACCATTACTAAGGCGAGCACAATTACCGCTACTATCATTGGTACTGCTGTTCTCTTGCAGAGCGAAAGTGGAGAAGAAGCACAAAGTCCCGCGACCACAATCGTTACACCTGCAATTGGAGACATGGTCCTTCCTAAACCGCCGGAAATCAAAGCTAGGGATCCGAGTTTAGGAATTGTCATTCCAAATTCAGCAGCATGAGGTGTGACGGCTTCATTAAATGCCAAAGTAGCAGCATCACCAGTACCGGACACAACAGCCATAATAAATGGTCCAAGAGAAGCGCCCCAGCGTGCTATATCGCTGGATTGTTTTAGCATTGCAATAAAGGCATCTATCAATCCAGATACTTTTAAGCCTGCTGCAAAAACGCCTGCTGCAATAATGATGCCCAATATATTTGCATAGCCGTCGCCCGCACCTTTGAAGAACTGTTTTGTGAAATCCTGCGGATTGACTAATGTTACTAAGAGCGTGTAAATAGCACCAATTACCATAGCCTGTGCAACGCCCATCTTTATAGCAGGAACAATAGTGTTGCCAAGTACAAGGATGACCAACGGAATTAAAGGAGCAAAAGCTTTTAGTGGGTTTACTTTTGTGATGTCTCCTGTGCCTCCGGTTGCCTTTTCGTAGGCTTCCATCTCAGCGGGAGTAGGCTTGTTATCCTTCAGAACGAAACTGACGATGGTGATGCCTACAAGTCCGATAAGCATTACTAGGAAAGAATAGGTAGAATGAAGGAAGATGAGATCCATAATCTCCATATTTGCAAGGTTCGCAACGAATGCATTATGGCTTAAGCCCGGAGCAACGACTGAGCCATAAGTACCCATTAATACAGCTGCACCTGCTGCGGCTGGTCTAATTCCGGCCCTAATCATCACAGGTATGAAGGTTGTGCCTACAGCGGCCGCACATCCTGCTGCAGTTGGTATTGCTATGTTAATGAAGAAGGTGACTAAGGTAGCTGCCGGAATTAGAAAAATACCGATCCCTTTTAGAGGTCTTGCAAGTGCAGTTACTAAGTGCTTATCGCAACCAGTTTTAGTGATCACATAAGCAAAACCCATTGCACCGCAAATTGCCTGTATCAGGGCAGCATTAGTCATGCTTTTAGCAAATTGATTGAGGCCCTCCATAGGGCTTAGCGTTATGCAACATAGGAACATGCCTGCTGTAAACAGGACTAGTCTTGTTTCATATCGCTTGATTAAGCAGTAGATAGTTACCAAGATATCCACTACTGCAATGCACGCAGGCAGAGACATGTATTTCGTCCATTATAAAAGGAAAAAAGCATCGAGGAAT
>JAJPXW010000373.1 GCA_021205255.1 Burkholderiales bacterium | reverse complement strand
CCCTTATCTTTACCGTATTCTTTTATCACATCTGCCATTAGAGAGGCTGTGAGGCAAAAGCCGTGTCGACAAGCGTCGAAACCATCTTTGGTATCTACCTGGTTAGTAAATAAAGGAGTCTCTAACATTTCTTTAACTTCTTTATAGTTCTTTTGTATAAGATCTGTTATCTCTTTTTCGCCACCTGCTTTTCCTAAATAAATTGGCATGCCCTCCCATGATAATAGGTCGCCATTTTGATCATATTTAATTCTTAATTCTCCTAAAAATCTTGCTAAACCATTTGTAGTTACCATTAGGACTGGTTTACCATCGGCTTCTTTTAAGATAAAAGGATATGGACCGATCGAAGAACCTTCTCCTATATATTTGTGAGAGTGTCCGCCAACGATAATGTTGGCCCCCTTTAATGCTCTTCCCAGTTCTATATCCCTTTCTATCCCAAGATGAGAAATAACAATAATTAAACTAACTCCTTGTTTTTTGAGATTGTCTATAGCTTTCTGTGCTGCTTGGATAGGCGGAAGAAAGGAAAGGTTATTGCATGAAGGAGAGGTTTTGGAAAGGACGTCGCTTGCTAGACCGACAATTCCAATCTTCATATTTCCATATTGCCTTATTTCATACGGAACTACATCGGCAGGTTTAAGTTCTCCTACCTCCCCTATTTTCACATTAGCGGCAACCACTTTGTAGTTGGAATTTCTTATATATTTAGATAACTCTTCGCATCCTTCATCGTATTCATGATTTCCTAAAGTAGCCACATCTAGCTGCAGATATTTTTCAAACTCTTTTGCTCCCGGCCATTTGTTAATTGAATATGCCAAACTTCCCTGTAATCTGTCACCGGCATCTAATACCAGAACATTGGGATTATCTTCTTTAAACTTTTTAATTAACTCGGCTATCTGCCCGTAACCTCCCTGGCAATTTTCTTCTGTATTACATGCATTCCCATGTTTATCTGTCCCTGCAAAATGAGTGTGGAGATCATTCGTATGCAAAATTAGTAGCTCTTGCGTTGAAGGAGTTGGGAGAGGCTGTCCACTACATGCAATTGAAAAAAGGAAAAGCCAAGCAAAGCTTGCTAGGGAGATATAGGCTTTCATTATGTCGTTTCGTATCTAGAAAATCTTTAGGAGAAGTCAAATTGTGCCTTAATCTTTTCTTTGAAACGGAACAGTTTTGTATTCTTTGGAAAACATTTTTTCAGGCCTGGCACTTACATCTCCAACCTGAAAAGTCTGAAACAAGGAAAGTAAAGTTCCGCAGTTATGAGAAAGGCTATCCGGTATTGAAAATAGGCCTAGTTCATACCTAGACCTATTTCCGAACTTTGGGAGAAGAATTAAATCATCCTCTCCCTTCTGGCTAAAACCCTAGCTATCTTGATAAGTGGCACTTGTCACTTTATATCCAAGCTTATCGACTGCATCTGAAAGAGTCTGTAGCGATACATCGTTTTCAACCTCGCCTTCTGCAGTCTTCGTATTTAAATCAACAGATACATCGCTTACGCCAGGAATTGAAGACAGTCCCTTTGCAACTGTATTAGTGCAATGATTACACATCATGCCGTCAATTACTAATTTGAATTTTTTCATAGTCTCTTCTTCTTTTTGCTCTGTTTCAAAACTCGACAGCTTAATGTCAACGGGCTTTTCTTTATAAGTGGGATCTAGTTTTGTTTCTTTGAAATGAGGCTTCCATCCCCTTAAACGCAAAGCGTTCGATACCACACTAACTGAGCTCATACTCATTGCTGCAGCGGCGATCATTGGATTAAGCGTCCAACCTAACAATGGAAAGAAGACACCTGCAGCAATTGGAATTCCAATAATGTTATAGAAGAATGCCCAGAAAAGATTTTGACGAATATTCCTCATAGTAGCGGCCGATAAGTACTCGGCATTTACTACATCAGTCAATCGACTTTTCATTACGACAACGTCGGCAGATTCAATAGCTACATCTGTACCTGTACCAATAGCAGTACCGATGTTGGCTCTAGCTAGAGCTGGTGCGTCATTAATACCATCTCCAACCATCATTACAATCTTGCCTTCCTCTTGCAGCTTCTTAACAATTTTTTCTTTATCTGCTGGCAGGACTTCGCTTTCCACGTTGGTGATTCCAAGTTTGTTTGCAACAGCCTTGGCAGTAACGGTATTGTCTCCAGTAACCATCCAGACTTGCTGGTCTCTTTCCTGCATGGCTTTAACAGCTACGATACTGTCTTTCTTTATGGGATCGGCTATACCCAGTACTGCATTCGGCACTCCGTTTACCAAAACAACAAGCGGAGTTTTACCTTCTGTAGCCAGTTTTTCCATTAAGTCCTTAGTAGAAGGATAGCTGTTGCCTAAAAGATTCCAGTTTCCGATTTGAATTTTTTCTCCATCGACTGAACCACTTACTGAACCTAGAACTTGTTTGAAATTAGTAGATTCAAGAGGCTCAACTCCAATCAAGTTTGTGCCTCTCACAATTGCAGCAGCCAAAGGATGCTCTGACTTAACTTCTATTGCAGACACTTTAGAAAGTAATTTTTTTGGATCTATCCCAGAAGAACAAATTAAATCCGTGAGACTTGGATGACCCTCCGTAACCGTACCAGTCTTATCCAAAACTACTGCGTCCGCTTTTTCTCCCGTTTCTATAGCTTCAGCTGATTTGAAAAGAATTCCATTTTCAGCGCCTTTTCCACTACCAACCATAATTGCTGTAGGAGTTGCGAGTCCCAAGGCGCATGGACAAGAGATTACTAAGACAGAAACAGCGCAAACGAGGGCAAATTCCCAAGACTGGCCAAAAAGAATCCATGCAATAAACGTCACTATTGCAATTGCTATGACTACGGGAACAAAAATACCAGAAACCTTATCGGCTAAGCGATTAACGGGTGCTTTTGAAGAAGTGGCTTCGTCAACAAGCTTAATAATTTGTGCTAGAGCCGTATCTGCTCCGACTTTCTGAACAAGCATCACCATATGGCCCTGGGTGACTAAAGTACCTCCTGAAAGGAGCGAGCCTTTAACTTTTTCTGCCGGAACGCTCTCTCCTGTTAAGGAAGATTCGTCAACAAAACCTTCACCCTGCTCTACTATTCCGTCTACTGGAATTCTTTCTCCTGTTTTTAGGACCACTAAGTTCCCCGGAACAATACTATCTACTGGAACAGTTTCCTCTTTCCCGTCTTTTTGGATTGTTGCAGTCTCAGGAACTAACTCTAGGAGTTTGGATATCGCATTTGTCGTTCTTCTCTTAGCTCTAGTCTCAAAGTATTTTCCTAGAGTTATTAGAGTTAGGATCATTGCTGCGGAATCGAAATATAAATTGTGGGCATAGTGATGGACAATTTGCAGATCCCCATGGCCTTGCGCCCAGACGATCATAAATAATGCAAAAATTCCAAATCCAGCTGATGCAGCCGAACCAATTCCCACCAGCGAATCCATATTCGGCGAAAGTTGCCACAAACTTTTGAAGCCGTTTCTAAAAAACTTGAAATTGATAAAAATTACAGGAATAGTCAACAAGAACTGAGTTAAGGCATTGACACTAGCATTTGCCTCACCTTCAAGAATTGAAGGATTTGGTAATCCGAGCATAGGTGCCATAGCTATATACATTAGGGGCACGCTAAAAACAATCGAAACCCAAAGTCGAAGCTTCATATTTTTAATTTCTTCGTCCTCGGATTCTTCTTTATGTACTGTTGCCTTATGAGACGTTGCTGTCACTTCTTCGTTTTTCTCAGAAGCGCCGTATCCCGCATCCTCTACTGCCTGCCTTATTTGCTCAGGTCCAGTGATTTCTGGATTGAAATCGACTGCCATGGAATTCTTTAGAAGATTTACAGTAACGCTTTCAACGCCTTCAACCTTATTGACAGCTTTTTCAACCCTAGCTGAACATGCGGCGCAACTCATGCCAGTCAC
>JAJPXW010000242.1:2485-3945 GCA_021205255.1 Burkholderiales bacterium | reverse complement strand
GTGATATATAAATTCCCCATTTTATGCCAACCATTTGAAAAACAAGAAAAACTTTTCCCGAAACTCTTAATTTTCTGATATATATTATTCTTACGCAGGCCCTCAATCCATCCTGCCAAGTCCTCGACTTAGGACCCACTGGAACACGTCTAATTGGAATTTGTCAAGGATAAATGGTACGTTTATTTTGCATACCGTTTTCAATTAAAGGCAGAAATAGCCTAGAAAGAGGCCAATAATCTTATATCATCGCTTGGATTCTAGATCCTATTCTCCGATCTCTGGGCTGGCAACCTTCTACTTTCGGCTAGCTATCTAGTCCAAACTCCTAAAGGAGACCTGAGCGCTAGTTATATATCAGGAGGCTAGGGACTTTAGGCTGGATAAACTTATCTTTTTGATGGATTATATCGCTCAGTTTTTTTCCGAATTGTTATCAGAATAAAAGCAGAAAATCTGGCGTTAACTTTCATGTTGTTAAACTCAATTGAGTACTTCTTCTCCTACTCGTGTGCGGACCAGTGTTGAACTAATATAAGTTTATAGGAACGATTGGCTTCAGTATAATTTTAGACTGTCTTCTATCTGTAGAACTCACAGTCTTTTGTTTATAGAGCCTGGTCAAACTGCGAGTGCTAAGTGGTTTCCAAGGTGTTGCAAGGGCGTGACTAAACGTCCAAGGGATTACTCGCTCGCAGACTATAGAAACAGGTTATGTTCATCTTGGACTAGTACTTGAAAAAAGAGAAAACATCCCAACCACGGCAAAGTAATTGGCTATTCTTCGGGGTTGGGATTTCGCTATTGAAAATTAGAAAGTAAAATCTTTCTTACTGCTGCCCGTCTTATAGAAAAAAGCAATGCTTCCCTCTAGGGCATCTGCAACTTTTACTCCCCATCCGTCCGGGCTCTCATAGCTGTAGGCGACACCTGATTGCTGAATAGGTTTGATGATATTGAAAAGTTGCCAATACAGAGATTGAGGTGTTAATTCAGGGATTTTGTAATTATCTACAAACGCCTGTAAAAAGCTTCTATCGAATCTTTCAGTGCCGAAAAACTTGGGTGTAGTAATAATGAGCACTTGGACATTGCTATCCTTATCCAGGAATGCGACAACGGGACCGGCCTGAAATGTATTTCGTTTTCCTCCAATATATTTAGATAGATCCCCTGAAAAAAGCATCAAAATTTCACCATCTTCTGGACCTGATGGAGCTAGGAAGTAGATGTAAGGCTTAAGCCGTGCTGGCAAGCTCTCGATAAATGTCAAGTTTGGCTTTATTTCTGGCTTGTAGCCCAACGATTGGGCACATGTAGAAAATTCCTGCCAATTCTGGCCGAGACGGAAACAGCGCACAGTTGGACCAATTTCCTGATCCCCGGAACCGTTTTCAAGGGCTTGGACTTGAGCTTTGTTTTTCTCCAAAGTTTCTATGTTTGCCTTAATCTGTTTGCAG
>JAJPXW010000242.1:0-2475 GCA_021205255.1 Burkholderiales bacterium | reverse complement strand
CCCATAGGATTAGATTTTTTAGCCTTTTCCAATTTGGCCTTTGATTGTGCGACTTTTAGCTTATAAGTGCTTCTACAAGAATCCAATTGGCTTTTAAGCTGGGTTATCTGGTTTTCCACGGACGAGCTTTGATTTCCGGCCTCCTGGGCGTAAGATAAGGAGAACAGGCATGCTAGGGAAATTAGGCCTAGTTTCAAAATCCACTTCATTTAGAAATCCTCTTCCTTTAAATCGTATTTCTTAGCTTTGATATTTTTGCGGACAGTCTGAGCACGCTGTTTCTGCTCTTGTTGCTGCCTTTCCGCCTCTATTCTCTGTTGATATAACTGGGCTGCTAATTGAGAAGACTTTTGTTGTCCGTTAGGCCCGATGTTTTTGCATATTTCTTTAGAGGCATCGTCATAGGGTGCGCCACGACAGACTTGGTAGACATTTGAAGTCCCTGCTATCAACAAAGAATATTTGACGCACGGCACTCTCGCTTCTAGATTACCTAGCTCTGCGGCATTGCAATAATGGAACTGTGCTCTATCAATATCATTTTGTTGTTCGGAATAGCGTGCCTCTCGCATGGTGTAGTAGCCTGGAGGGGAACCGGGAGGCGCAGATCCATCGTTGAATCTATCTTCTAGTTGCTGGGCGGAGCAACCTGCAAGTAATAAACAGGTAAGAGCCAGAGAAAACTTCCGCATATCTAAATGCCTTAAGTATTTGATCTAAAAAAATTTACAAGTCCAAATTAAACTAATTTTGGTTGTACATACCAAACAAGCTTTGAATCTAACAGAGGGGTGAACTAAATACTATAGGAAACTTCCCGAATTCACTTCGAGCATAGAAAGTCTTTTTGGTTTGGCGCTGTTCGGCTAATCAAGCGGCTGGATGTCAAAATTAAAAACTTTCGAGCTACATCAATTAGCCGTTTAGTCGCTACTTACAATAATTCTATATAGAGAGGAGATTAAAATGTCAGATGAGGTAAAAAGAAGAACAGCATTCAAAACTTTTATTGTCAATTGGAAAGAAAGATGTCGTGAGAAGTAAGACTTGCAAAAATTTTAGCTAGGGTTGCTTGAAGCTTTTCGGTCTTTCTGTCACAGACAATTACCTCTTCTTCGAAACTGCCTTAAATGCTGGTGAAAAAAGATTTGGATGGATGGCTACATACCAAAACAAAAGTGGTAATCGAACAGAAAAGCTACGGCATTGACCTTCTCAAACCAGAACTACAGTTGGGCGGAACAACGCTGACTCCTATCAGCAAGCTAGAAGATATGATGAAAAGCTGCCTCTCTTCAAAAGAGCTAGATGGATTGTTACTTGTAACTTCGATGAATTTCATGCGTGAATGTAAACTAAAACCGCTTATGAAGCTCTTGCAGGCGCTTCACCCAAAAAATGAAAATTTGCTTGGGGATGTGCAGCATTTGTGGCTTAGGCGGCGATTTTTCTAAGGGTTATCTCGTAAGGGTTGGAATTTTCATCTAAAAGTTGTTTTGCTCCCTTACGGACCAAATAATCTGATTTTTCATTTGCCATAAGCTACTAGCTATTATTCGCCCCGTGATTATCTGGTAGGTTATGGCTGTGTCAAACCCCAGGACTAATCCTGATGGTCTATAAATGTCCCTGTAAAAGCACTTGACCTATTAGTTAGTGGTGCTCTTTTGTCAAACCTGCCATTACCAATGTCAATGCTAAGTTCAAATGTTTGCCAGGACCAATTATCTGCAATTTATAAAGTCAAAGGACCTTTCGCCTAGCTGTCTTTGCTGGTTGAATGCTTCCTAGGATGTATCGAATTCGTCAATCTTGCTGGATTTGCCTTTATCGACCTTATTCTTATCTACCGTAGTGGCTATGGTTTCAACTAGTTTTTGATCAGGAACCCCTTCGTTATTGTCTGTCTTGACAGCTAGCTCTTGATTAGAAACTACTTCATTACGTTAATTTGGGACGGCGGCAACGCTCCCATATTTGAAGATTGCGCCGTAGTGATACGACCGGAAATCAAAATCCTGAAGTCATCATTGAAGGGGGAGTGAAGATCTGGAACTTTCTTGGTGCGAATGGCTTCTCTGAAGACGTTCTCTATGAATGTGACACTTCTTTTCGATTGAAGGAGAGAAGTGGTAAATATTGTTTAGTAGATCTGCCACCACTTCAGCAGTGACATCTTGGATTGGTAAATCACCGATAACAGGATAAATGTGCTTATTGGCCCTTAGGCTCTCGATTTTCTCCGCCTTTCCCGTGGCTTTCCTTTTTCAGCCCCCTCTTTCTGAATTGGCACGGAAAAAGTCATTTCCAGCTGTTCTGAAAGTGTACTTTTGGACTAATTCTTCTTGAGCCTTTCTTTCGGCTTCTTCTTGTTTTGCCTTTTCCTCTTGTTTCTTTGTTTCCAGTGGATCGATCCCTTCTCTATTAACATACATACCAGAGCTGCCTCCTGGCGCGCTTCAGATAAAGATAGAC
>JAJPXW010000119.1 GCA_021205255.1 Burkholderiales bacterium | reverse complement strand
GTTTTAAGCCTTTCTATGAGTATCGCTATTTGTACATAGCTGATAAAATATATCCAAGAAATTAATACTTTCAGCCGATGCCCCAAGAGCTGGAAAATATTAAAGATTAAAACTTTACACATGAATTATGGAGTTGCAAATGTCCCCCTATTTGAGACTCTTTCGTGGACTATTTTAGTCGCGATCAGTATTGGCTGCCTATCTACTTTGCCTGGAAAAAGAGATAAGCATGCACGCTTTCTCATATAGGCATTTAAACATCCGAATTTTTGCAAGAAGATTTTTTCTGCTATTGGATTTTCAGTGCTGATTAAGTACCAAATCTAAAAAGGACAAATTGACCTTTCCCAAAGAAAGCAATTTGCCGACATTTTCCCCTCCCAATCAAGGAGTTAAATATATGTATGACCTCAAAGAGCTGCTCTCTAAGGTAAGCCTACCGGAGGACATAACCCGTCGTGGTTTCCTCCAAGTGGCCACTGCTACGGCAACCTTTGCAGCAATGAGCCACGTTCGGGCTGCTACTGGTGCGCAACCCTACATCATCATGGAAGCTCCCCAGGGCCTTATTCTGGGGGATCCAACGCTATGCGTGGACTGCCAGAGATGTGAAATAGCATGCACTGAATATAACGATGGCAAAAACGACCCACGGTTGGCCAGAATTAAGATTGGACGCAATGTCTACTTCGGAAACGAAGGCAACACCATGGGTCCTGAAAAAGGAGTGTGGGGTAACGGCCAAGTTATTCAGGATACCTGCCGTCAATGCTCGCACCCAGTTCCTTGCGCAAATGCATGCCCACAGGGCGCTATTCAGGTAAATTCCAAGACTGGAGCTCGCTATGTCGACCAAGACCGTTGTGTCGGTTGTCAACTATGCCAAAAGGCCTGCCCATGGGACATGATCTCGTTCGACCGTGAAGTGAACAAAGCTAGCAAGTGCTTCCTGTGTAATGGACAGCCAAAATGTGTGAAGGCCTGTCCGGCTTCAGCCTTAAGATATCTGCCTTGGAAAGACAGGACGCAGGATCCTGGAAGAAGGCCAAACCATGTGTACCTACCTGTTCAGAACCGTGATCAATGCGGCATCTGCCACGGATAACCGCACGGAAAGGATTCAATATGCCTAACATTGAAAAAAGATATGGTTTTACCGGTAAGGGAATGAGAGTCAACCTAACTACCGGACAAATTACTTCCGAGCCTACTTTCCCGCGTTTCGAAAAAGAACTGGGTGGTGCAGCGATCGGATATAAGGTTTTCTGGGACGAAGTCCCCCCGGAAACTCAGCCTCAGGATGAAGCGAATAAACTAGTTATTGCTCCAGGTCCATATTCCGGAACTGGCGCGCTGTGCTCAAGCCGTACGGCTATTACGACTATTTACCCTATTCTTTATCCTATTCCAATGATTGCATCCGGCCATCTTGGCGGCGATATTGCCGCAAAGATGAAACTAGCCGGCTGGGACTTCATCATTGTTGAAGGTAAATCCGACAAACCAGTCTATCTATACATTAATAATGGAAAGGCTGAACTAAGAGATGCCTCTCCAATGTGGGGTCAGGGCACGCGCCGTGCAACTGAAGATATTGCGGCAGAAACTCCAACCGGAACTTCTATCTCCGTAATTGGACAAGCCGGCGAACACCTTGTTCCAATGTCTATCTTCATTAATGCAAAGAGTCACTCAGCTGGTGGCGTTGGAAGCATTTTTGGTGGAAAGAAGCTAAAAGGCATTGCTATTTACGGTGACGAACCAATCCACATCAAGGCTGACAAAAAGACTTGGGAGGCACTGGTTGATCGCAATATTGAAATCTTCGGTTCCTTGAATCAGCACGTTGTGCCAAGCTGGCCAAGCCCATTATTTGAGTATTTCGATCCAGCAAGCCGTTGGTTAGGACAGCCTGGTAACGTATGGCGCAAAGCTAATCCTCCTATCATTCTTGGCGAAGATGTAAGAAGTCCTAACAAAATTGCATATCGCTGGAGTGCCGCACAATTTTTCCTTGGGAAGAAACAGGGCCTAGAGGCTCAAGTGCGAAATAACGGCTGCTATGCTTGCCCGTTAAGATGCTATGCAATTGTCCAGGACGATGGTGCTGCCGCTAAATACAACATTCATAAGGTTACAGAAAACACCTGCATGTCACTTTATGTTGGCAGAACTCTCTTTCCGAAGATCGCTAAGAACCGCGATCTACGAGCTGCCCGCGAGGCCAGCTTGGTTGGCATCCAGACCATGGACGACTATGGCGTATGGTGCAATTACGGCCAGCTCCATCGTGACTTCGCCAAGTTCTACAAGCAGGGTTACTTCCAGAAATTCCTTCCTGAAGAGGAATATAAAACATGGGATTGGGACAAGATCGAAAATAGCGATGCCTCTTTCCTACAGGATCTTATCTCTGCCATCGCTTACCGCAAAGGTGAATTAGGTAAGTGGTTTGGTGAGAGTACTCCTTATATTCTTGACCATTACGGTATTCCACAGACTGAATGGACGGAAGATAAATCCACCAACTATTGGGCGCTTGGACATCCAAAACATCATGCCAACGAGGACGATGGTCAGGTTGGTACTCTTTTGAACTGCCTTTACAACCGCGATCCAATGGCACATGGCACGGTCAACTTCTCTCGTTGTGGTCTGCCACTTGCTGAAAAGCAGCGAATTGCCGAGCACTTCTGGGGTGATAAGTTAGCAATCGACTCTATCGGTGATTACAAACCAACAAATCCAGCTAAGATGAAGCGGTTGCGCTATGTAATCGCTCGTAAAGAGCTTCACGATATGTTGGGTGTGTGTTCCTGGATGGCTCCGTGGTACGTCAGTCCAATAAAGGAAGAGAACTATATCGGTGATATGGATCTAGAAGCCAAACTTTACAATGCAATTACCGGCCAGAATATTCCTTATCAAAAATTGGACGACTTGGGCTTCCGTGCATGGGTTCTACATAGAGCCTATACCATGCGAGAGATGAAAGAGCTCAACATGCGTAAGAAACATGACCTTTATCCAGAATGGATTTTCCATGATGCCAAGAACATTCCAGTATTTACAAAAGGCACCATCCGTATGGATCCAGACGATATTGAAAAGAGCTTCGACATTTTCTTTGAACAAATTCACTTTGATCCAAAGACCGGAGCACCGACAGCGGAAGCTTATAAAGAGCTCGAGCTTGACTATGTGATTCCAGTAATGGAAAAGGAAGGCTTGATGCCCGAGAAAAAGGGATCGTAAATGACTAATACTCCAGAAAAAAGCAATGGGCAAGAAGAAATTCTTCAGCGTAAGGCAGATATTCTGCTTTTCGTAGATATCGTCTCTGAGCACAGCCGTAAGGTTGAACTAGCTGAACGTGAAGCCCTTCGTGAAGAATTCCTAGAGAGAGCAAAGAAAGCAGGAAAAGTAAAACTTTCCAAAATACAGGAAGATTTAAAGGAAGAACTTCCAGAAGATATGGCGCCTGTCCCAGGAGAAGCCGATGACAGCCCACGGCAAAAAGAGAGAATCCAGAAGGTAACTCGTCGTATGCTGTTAACAAGGCTTTTCACAGAACATTCTGATGCCAAAGCAGAAGAAAGAGCTGCGGAGGAGGAATCCAGAGAGTTGGAACCGGCATACTTCGATGAAATGGCTGAAGAGTTGCTAAAAGGTAAATACTCCGTTCAGGCTCTGACTTCTTGGGATGGCAAGACCTATTTCCATTTTCTGCCTTTAATGTCAGCTTCTTATGCGAAGTTGCTCTCGGCTAAAAACAACCCGTATCAGCTTGTTCTGGATACCATCCGCGATAACTCTCGTATCTATCCAAGACCGATAGGCGTCTATACGTTCGAAAATCCACCATTCAATCTGAAGATGGACGAAATCAAAGCGATTCTTGACAAAATTGCTGAAGATGAGAACGCCAAGGATATAAGGGTCTCGATAACTTCT
>JAJPXW010000323.1 GCA_021205255.1 Burkholderiales bacterium | reverse complement strand
CTTCTTCTTTATATATCTTGAGTAAACGCTAAGTATGGCAAGTACAAGTATACCTACGATGATCAGAACATCGCTATAGTTTGCCATTTCTTGCCTGAGCAGTTCCATATGTCCCTCCATATAATTTCACTGCATCTGACCGCCACCTCTAACGGCCGTATAGGAAATCTTTCTTTATGAAGTGATGCGGTGCGTTGCTTTTTGCTTTGCACACTTCCTAATGCGCGCAAATTATAACTTTTGCATTTGTCTGTGTTATTTTTAGATTTAAATTAAGAGTAAATCCTAATATCCATACCCCTTTAAATAATAGTGATTTCCCTAATTATTAATACCAAATAAATGACCATCTTGAATTTCCATTTAATTCCTTAACTGTTCTTAAGGTCTAGCGGTCATTTACTGAGATGTCCATTCCGATTGCATCTACGGTAAGGCATTTTCTATCCAGTCTCGTAGTAGAAAGAGGTAGGAATCGGCATACTTATCAATAATCACTTCCTCTGGAGACCGTTGGAATCCATATCCAATAAGAGGTAGGGCTATCAAAAATTCGAAATAACCCTAGGGGAAAGTTAAAAATATAACTATGTGACCGGTAAATTTAACAATAGGAGTAAAAAACATGGCTGACATCATTGATGTCGTAAGCAAGCGGTCAGAATATAAATGTAGCCGGCTCCGAACCGCAGATATTGGAAGCAGTATTTGCCAATACTGTGCCGTTGGGTGCTCTCAGCTGGCATTCTTTAAAAATGGCGTCCTCATCGATGTCGAAGGAGATCCAAGAAGTTCCGTTAACCAAGGACGTCTATGTCCTAAAGGCTCTTCTACTTACCTTCTTAACGAGAGCCCCGAAAGATTTACTAAGCCAATGTACCGCGCCCCCGGTTCAGACAAGTGGCAAGAAGTCACAAAAGAATGGATTTTGGACGCAATCGCAAAGAGAGTGTGGGATAGCCGTGCAGCTGGTTTTGCACATAAGGATGCTAACGGCGAAATAGTTAACCAGACCACTAATATAGGATTCATAGGTGGTTCGGCCAACGACAATGAAGAATGCTACTTATTCCGCAAGCTTCTTACTGGCGGTCTAGGCATCCTGCCAGTTGAAAATTCCGCCAGGTATTGCCATTCGACTACTGTGACAGCACTGTCGCCAACTTTTGGATATGGAGCCTGCACTAATCCACCAAGAGACCTGATGAATAGCGACTGCATTCTAATTATGGGTTCTAATATGGCTGAAGCCCATCCAGTAGCTTTTTATTGGCCAATGCAGGCTAAAAAGAAAGGAGCCGTAACTATCCATGTAGACCCGAGGTATACCAGAACGAGTGCGGTTTGCGACCATCATGTTTCTATTAGACCAGGAACCGATATCGCTTTTTTAGGAGCCATTATCAAGTACATCATCGATAAGGAACTTTGGTTTAAGGAATATGTACTTTATTACACCAATGCCGCTACCCTGATAAACGAGAAGTTTTATTTTGATGAGAACCTAGGCGTCTTTAGCGGTTTCGATCCAACAACCAATGAATATTCGCAAGATCTTGATTCCTGGGAATACCAATATGAAATAAATCCGGACGGAACCCCAGGAAAGCCAAAACAAGACTATAGCCTCGAAGACCCGCACTGCGTATTCCAGTTGCTTAAGAAGCAATTTGAAAAATATACCCCTGAAATCTGTGCGAATATTTGCGGTTGTCGCCCAGACGATATTGTCAAAGTCGCTGAATTAATGGCTCTAAATTCAGGAAAGAGCAAGACCACGGCCTTCTGCTACGCAACGGGATTTACGCAACATGCTTCCGGCACGCAAATTATTAGAACTGTCGCAATCCTTCAATTGCTACTTGGCAACATCGGAAGACCAGGTGGAGGGATCTTGGCTTTAAGAGGCCATTCCAATGTGCAGGGCGCGACAGACGTTCCGACGTTATTTAATGCATTGCCCAACTACATTCCTATGCCGGAAGCCAATGCTGGTAACGCAACCCTTAAGGATTACCTGACCAATGGCCACGGTTATTCCGGAGCTCGAGATAAGACAAAAGGAATGTGGCAGTTGGAGACAACTAGAGGTGCCTGGGCATCTCTGCCCCAGTATATGGTGAGCTTATTGAAAGCCTGGTATGGAAAAAGCGCCACGCCTGAAAACGAATTTGGCTATCAGTTTCTACCTAAGCTCTCGGGCGACTACTCCTTGACCGTTACGATGGAACGGTGCATGCGAGGCGATGTAGACGGACTGATGGTCTTTGGACAAAACATCGCTGTAACTAATCCAAATACAGGCTGGAGCAGAGACGCAATTCGCAAGCTTAAATGGCTAGTGGTATGCGACATGTTTGAAACCGAAACAGCCTCTCTTTGGTATGCGGACCCAACTGGACCGAAACCGCAAGACTGCCAGACCGAAGTATTCTTCCTGCCCGCCGCTTCCCTACTAGAAAAGGACGGTTCTGCCACCAATACTGAAAGACTTATGCAGTGGCATGACCGTATAAAAAATTCTCCCGGGGAATGCCATTCAGATGCTTGGTGGATCTATCAGCTTGGGTTGCGGTTAAAGAAGATGGCCGAGGAATCAAATCTTGATAGAGATGCACCTATTAGAGCTTTAACTTGGTCGTACGAAACCTCACCCTCCAAGGCACGGCCTAGTTGGGTAAATGCAATTCCCGGAGATCCTGATATGGATCGTGTCGCTCTTGAAATGAACGGCACTACAACGGATGGCAAGCATATAGTCCAAGGTTCCGGAGAATTAAAAGCCGATGGCTCAACTCTCTGTGGTTGCAGACTGCTATCCGGCTTTATTGATGTCAATGGGAATAACTTAATGAAGCGCCGGGACGGATCAATAGCTATTCACGAATTGGATCCTCTCTATCGGTATGCTTGGCCGACAAATAGCCGCATTCTTTATAACCGTTGCTCAGCTGCTCCTGACGGGCATCCCGGGTCAGATGAAAAGAAGCTGATTTGGTGGGATCAAGAGCACAAGATTTGGACTGGATTTGATGTGCCGAATTTTGATGTACATAAAGCCCCTGAATACATACCGCCTCCTGGAGCTTTTGGTGGAGCGGCAACCTCTGGAACCGAACCTTTCACGGTGCATTCGGATGGAAGGGCTTGGTTATTCGTGCCTTACGGCATTAAAGAAGGTCCTTTTCCAACCCAGTACGAACCAACCGAGTCCCCATATAAGAACATCCTCTTTAAGCAGTCGCTTGATCCAGGCACCATGATTATTAAGGATCCAGAAAATCCCGTTGCGCCACAGGCTGACCCCGAACTTCCAATTGCCATGACTACCTATCACTTAACAGAGCACTGGTTAAGCGGTGCTATGACTCGCAGAACTCCTTGGTTAGTTGAATTGCAGCCACAGACTTTCTTGGAAATTTCTCCAGAAAATGCAAGTGAAATTGGTATTCAGTCAGGACAGTACGTTACGGTGAAAAGCGATAGAACAGCGTTGCAAATAAAGGCTCTTGTTACACCGAGAGTAAGAATTGGAAAGGTAGAAGGCCGACAGGCCATGATAGTCGGTTCGTATGTTAGTTCCGGTTATAAAGGCTTGATGACCAGCGCTATAACTAACGACCTTACTGCTGCGGTTTTGTCGGCCGATGGCCTTATTCCTGCGTCCAAAGGATTTTCAGTTAACGTTTCGCCAGGCGATGCAAAAGATTTAGAAAAACTAACTGACGATAAGCTCACTTATCCAACGTCAATGACGACTTGGATTCCAGACATCCCCTGGAGTTCTCAGCCTGATGGGAGGGATTGACCATCATGTTAGATAAACTCAACATCCTGAAGCTTAAAGACAAGGCCTTTCCCGAGAACGCCCCGAAAAAGAAAGAACATAGGTTTGCTCCTTTCTATGCCCTATACGAGAGATATCAACCGAAGAAAACAGAACCAGAGTACGCATTCTTTATCG
>JAJPXW010000145.1 GCA_021205255.1 Burkholderiales bacterium | reverse complement strand
CTCTTGGAGGAACAATGAAGCTTTTATCCAAACTACTTCTTGCAACTGCACTAGCATTTACCGTAACAGCGGCAGGTGCGGCTAGCGACAAAGTCGTTCTTTATTCTTCAAATAATGTTGATACCCTCAACCTTATTAAAGACGCTTTTGAGAAAAAGTACCCTGATATTAATATTTCCGTTGTCCGTGCCGGTTCTGGTTCCTTGATGCAAAGAATTAAGGCCGAGGCTAAAAACCCAATGGGCGATATCTTCTGGTCAGGCGGTCTTTCCACAATCAACCAGTTTGAAGACTATCAGGAACCGTATAAAACACCGGAAGCGGATAAAGTAGCTCCCGACCTTAAGGATGCCAAGGACCATTGGCTTGGTACAAATATTCACGTTGCCATCTTGATGGTCAATACCAAGCAACTTCCGAAGGGCTATGAAGTTCCTAAATCTTGGAAAGATCTGGCTGATTCGAAGTGGGAAGGCCTCATTATCAGTCCTGACCCCGCAAAATCTGGAACGGCTTACTCCACTCTCTATGGATTAAGAGAAATTGTCGGTCCGGAAACTTTCGAAAAGATCGTCAAGAACATGGTAGTTGCTGGAACTACAGCAGGCGCATACGAAGGACCAGCCAGAGGTGAATTCCCAGTTGGTATCACGATGGAAAATGCCGCTAGCGAATATAAGGAAGGCGGACTGCCCAACATCGAAATCATCTATCCGGAGGATGGAACAGTTACGATGGCCGAAGGCATGTTTATTCTTAAGGACGCTAAGAACATGGATGCGGCCAAGAAGCTCTATGACTTCCTAGCCTCTAAGGAAGCCCAGGAACTGCTCTTCCAAAAATACTATCGTCGCCCTGCCAGAAACGATATCGATCTTAGCAAGTTCTCCCATGTTCCACCACTTGATCAAATCAAAGTCCATGATGTCGATCAGCAGAAGTCAGGTGACGAACGTGCCGAATTCTTGAAGCAGTTCAACGATATTAGAGCTTCTGTAAAGAAGTAAAAGCAAGGAATATGGAATGCGCGTAACGCTAAAAGACATAAACCAAAGTTACGATGATCAGCCGCTCTTCAAAGAGCTGAACTTGGAAATTCCTAGTGGATAATTCTTTTCCCTATTAGGTCCATCCGGGTGTGGCAAGACCACCATTCTTAGAATGCTTGCTGGATTTATCCGTCCTGATTCCGGCAAGATCTACTTTGGCGATCGTGATATGACGAGAGTACCGGTTCATAAACGGAACATTGGCATTGTATTTCAGGATTACGCGCTGTTTCCTGATAGATCCGTTTTAGACAACGTCTGCTATGGTCTGCTTGCCAGACATAAATCACATTCTGAAGCCAAAAGACTATCCCGAGAAATGCTAGAGCAAGTCGGACTAGCGTCCTTGTCCGACCGCAAACCCGCACAGCTTTCCGGAGGTCAAAAACAAAGAGTGGCAATGGCCCGAGCCCTTGTCATTCAACCGCAACTACTATTATTGGACGAACCTCTTTCGGCCTTAGATGTCAAATTAAGACTTGAACTTCGCCTTTTAATTAGGAAGCTTCAAATTAAAAGTGGCATTACGACTCTTTTTGTAACGCACGATCAAGGTGAAGCAATGGCCATGAGCGATGGTATCGCAGTCCTTGAAAGAGGTCGGATACTTCAACAAGGCACTCCTTCTCAAATCTATGATCATCCAGCTTGTTTATTTGTTTCTGAATTCTTTGGATGCAATAGGTTTGAAATCCTAGGAGTCACGAAAACCGATGATGGCCTTCTTCGTTGCGACCTTTCCAGTGGTTTTGCGGTCACTGACGACACTAGGCCTTATGAAACCGGAATGTACCTTTCGGTACGGCCAACGGATATCAAAGTCGTAGAAAGAGGACCAAAGCAAGACAACCGCATCCCTGGCGTCATCCAGCAAGTGGAATTTAGAGGTTCGACTATCGAATATATCATTCGGAACTCACAAGGCGAGTTCCATGCCGAAGTGCCGAATGAAGGCCATATGTTTGATCTTGGCCAAGAAGTGGACATGATCTTGCCACATAACGGTAGGCTCGTAGGAGTCGAACCGTGAAACATTTCCTAGGTAAATTACGAACTGATCCAGCTTGGCTAACCTTATGCGTAGCCGCTCTTATTATCATGGCGGTCTTTTTGTTATGGCCGCTTTCTACCGTTTTCCACTATTCCTTTATCGATGAGGCCGGCAACTTCTCTCTAACCGGTTACCAAAGGTTCTTTACTGAATACGAATATCGTAATAGTCTTGGAAACACTTTAATCCTAGGATTCTGGGTAACCTTTTTCTCCCTTGTTCTTGGCACCTCACTAGCTCTTGTTGTCTCAAGGCTCGACTTCAAGATGGCAACTGCGGTAAGCATTTTGCCTCTTATTACTTTAGTTGTACCGGACGTAGTCGTAGCGGCAGCCTGGATTCTTTTACTTGGCAAGCAAGGAATCTTTACAGGCTGGCTTGCCATCATTGGCATTGAAGTTCCATCCCTCTATTCTTGGTGGGGAATGATTTTTGTGATGACTTTAAACACCTATGTGTATGCCTTTGTCATCATGCTAGGTGCTTTCAAGCTGATGGACCGTACTTTGGAAGAAGCAGGTCAAGGGCTAGGAAGACCTTTGCGTAGAGTAATTATGGGAATAACTCTCCCTTTAATGATTCCTTCCCTACTTTCTGCCACATTAATAGTATTTACGCACGTTATTGGAAGTTTCGGTATTCCTGCCATTCTCGGAACTCGGCAACAAGTACTGGCAGTCAAGGCCTATAACGAATTCGTCTCAGAAATGGGTGGCAATCCCCAGATGCAGACAACAATGGCTACGATATTGATTGCTCTCGGTCTATTGGTACTTATTGCTCAGAAGATTTGGGTCGAGAAAAAGCAAGTACAAATGGAATCCGGTCATAGTCCACTGAAATTAAAGCTCACCGGATGGCAGAGATTTCTAGCGGATGGATTTATTACAACGGTAATCGTCCTGTCCATGCTGCCGGCCGTTGTCGTATTAATTACTGCATTTACTCCTTCAGTTGGACCCGTTCTTCATTACGGCTCTTTTACGATCAACAATATTAAATACGCCCTTCTTAGAGCACCCGAGCCACTTTACAACTCCCTATTCCTAGCTTCAATGGCTACCGTAGCAGGGGTTGTATTTTCGATCATTTGTGCTTACCTAATCGTCAAGCGCAAGTGCTGGCTAACCAGTGCGCTTGACGTAATCGTAATGTTGCCATTGACGATTGCGGGAACAGTGCTCGGTATTGCTTTAATTAATACTTTTAATACTGGTCCAATCATATTGACCGGCACATGGATCATTATGTCTCTAGCCTATTTTCTACGTAGGACACCTCTTAGCACTAGAGCAGCTATTGGACCACTGCACAATTTAAAGGATTCAGTGGAAGAAGCCTCAATTAGTCTAGGAATACCGTCCATTAGAACGTTTTTCAAAGTAGTGCTTCCTGTCATGCTCCCATCGATAACTTCTGCTGCAGTATTAATGTGGGTGACGAGTTTGTCGGAATTGTCTGCCACCATCGTGTTGTATTACGGCGGCATGAGCACAATGCCTATTGAGATATTCCAGCAAGTTGATAGTGGTCGTCTTTCTATTGCTAGCGCTTACAGCGTACTGCTTTTGCTTTGCATTTTTGTGCCACTGATTATTGCATCGAAGGTATTCAAGGTTAAGTTGGCTTAAGGCGTTTAGAAGAGTAAAAATGAACGGGAAATCCTTAAAGAGAAGTTTGAAATACCACTTTGAGCCTATTTCAAAACAAGAGGTTTTCTCCGTTTTCTGTTTTACACATGAATTATGAGGGTTATATCAAACTCAGGAAGGTCTAGTATAAAACTGAGCAGAGAATGTAATCCACTTCTAGCCAAAAAGATGGCAAATGAGAATAAAAACTTAACTGAAAAGGGAAAAAATTACTTTAAAACACCATATAAC
>JAJPXW010000342.1 GCA_021205255.1 Burkholderiales bacterium | reverse complement strand
ACACGTTACCCACGCGTTGCGAGCAGTTAGTTTTACGGTGGAGCAAGGTGACTTCTTTGGTTTACTAGGTCCCAATGGGGCTGGAAAAAGTACATTGATAGGAGCGCTCGGCGGATATGTCCGGCCTGACTCCGGACAGATGTCCATTCTTGGATATAACTCAAAGGAGGATTGGCGTAACTTTAAGATGGGCATCGGAATCGTGCCTCAGGAAACTACTTTTGATCCCCATTTCACCGTATGGGAAACCTTAAGGTTCCAAAGTGGATACTACGGTCTAAGAGACAATGAGAAGTGGATTGATGAGCTACTGGAAAGATTCGAGATAGCCGACAAGAAATATTCTCCTGTCTTTTCTTTGTCAGGTGGTATGAAAAGGCGCATTCTTATTATCCAGGCCCTTGTTCACCGAGCACCAGTATTGGTCTTGGACGAACCAACTGCAGGAGTCGATATTGAGCTAAGACACAGGCTTTGGGACTTCATGAAGGAGCTCAACAGAAAAGGTCACACCATTATCTTAACTACCCACTACTTGGAAGAGGCCGAGCAACTCTGCCATAACGTTGCGCTTCTTAACCATGGAAAGCTTATAGCGCTTGAGAACACAAAAGCTCTTTTGAGACGTTTTTCAGGAGAGAGAATTAAATTTAGCTTGCCAAATGGCAAGAGCCTTCCTGAGGACTTCCCTTTTAAGTGCACACCTATAGAAAGTAGCGTTTATTCAATGGAAGTTCAATCTCCGGATACGTTAAGAAACTTGCTCAACTCGCTTGACAGAGCTGGTCTTACGCCTGATGGCGTAGAACTTGGCCATTCGTCCTTAGAAGATGTGTTCTTGTACCTAACTTCGCAAAATGAATAATGAATAATGAATAAATATAAAGTCAGTCCCGAACAATATAGCTATTGGAAATCATTCTTTACGCTCTTAGAAAAGGAAGTACTGCGTTTCTGGAAAATTGGTCTGCAGACCATATTGGCGCCGATCCTTATGGGTGTCCTTTACCTAATGGTCTTTGGTCAGGTGCTTGCCAATAAGATGCCGACATTTGAAGGCGTTACTTATCTACACTTCCTAGTTCCTGGTCTAGTGATGATGAGCCTTTTGCAGAGCGCCTTCGGTAACAGTGCATTTTCATTGTTGTCGGCAAAAATTATGGGTTCGGTAATTTTTATCCAGCTTCCGCCTTTCTCAGGTTGGCAACTTTCTCTTGCAATTATGGGCGCTTCTGTTATCAGAGGCTTGATTGTGGGTATTGGGGTCTACTTTTCCGCTATTTTCTGGTCGCTACCTCCACTGGAACATCCTCTGTGGATTTTAATTTTTGCGTTCATGGGAGCTTTGCTCATGGCCGCTCTTGGTGTAATAGGAGCACTATGGGCTGATAAGTTCGACCAGATGGGTGCCTTTGAAAGTTTTGTGATTATGCCTTTGACTTTCCTATCGGGAGTTTTTTACTCGATTAACCAGCTTCCACCGGTTTGGCAATTCCTCTCGAAATTTAATCCTTTCTTCTACATGATCGATGGATTTAGATATGGCTTTTTCTCACAGAGCGACTTCAATCCGTGGGTTTCTATTTCGGTCGTGTCCCTTTTCGGTGTGCTTTTTGCTTGTTTTGCGACCTGGCTTTTAGTAATTGGCTACAAGATCAAGAAGTAATCGATTCTTGAATCGGAACAAAAGGCGTTTGCTTTTAGAGACTAAGAAAAGATGAAGGGAAACAAAAGAGAAGGAGTAACTAAAAGAAAGGAAAGGATCTGGAGCGTGTGAAGGGAATCGAACCCTCGTCGTAAGCTTGGGAAGCTTCTGCTCTGCCATTGAGCTACACCCGCGCAGAACCTATAATTTTACTGGAATTGGTTTACTTGTGCGAGACTTTCCTTACTGACCAGTCGCCAAAGCTCTGGATGCTTTGAACGAAAGCGATAAGAATAATTACCACTGCAAGCATTACATCAGGCATGAAGCGCTGATAGCCATACCGAATACCCATATCGCCAAGCCCACCGCCACCTACGGCACCAGCCATGGCCGAGGCACCGACTAGAGCAACGAAAGCAATAGTAAGTCCCGCAATTATTCCTGGCATTGCTTCTGGAAGAAGAACTTTCATAATGATTTGCGGGTTAGTAGCTCCCATGGATTGAGCGGCTTCAATAAGCCCTTTATCCACTTCCCGTAGGCTGGTTTCAACAAGCCTTGCAATTAATGGAGCGGCTGCGATTGTCAAAGGTACGATAGCTGCTACTGTGCCAATTGAAGATCCGACAATAAGACGTGTGAATGGAATAATGGCAACAAGAAGAATAATGAAAGGAGTTGAGCGGACCGCATTAACAATAATACCTATCACTCTATTGAGAATCGGTTTCTTGACTATTCCTTGAGGAGAAGTAACAAAGAGGAAGACGCCAAGTGGAATTCCAATAGCCCCTCCAATGAGCCCGCTAACGCCAACCATTAACAATGTTTCTAGGAAAGATTCCCAAAGTAGCTGAATAATATTAGACGACATCGTTGAGCTCCTCTACTTTGACTCCGTTGGACCGAATGAAATCTAGTGCCTGGGTCATATTTTCTTTGTCCCCTCTCATAATGATGGTGAGAGTTCCATAGCTTTCTCCCTGTACCTCATCAACTTGGCCAAGCAAAATATTGAAATCCATGTTGTACTTATGGCAAGTTGCTGAAAGGACTGGTTCAGTTGCTGACGAGCCTACGAAAGTAAGCCTAATCAAGTGACCGTGATGACCTTTGCTATCTGGTTCTTGTATAACTTTTCTTACCGACTCACGCATACTTTCCGGGATGCTTCTGGCTCTAACGGCTGTACCAAGCATGGCTTGGGTAACCGCATTCTTGGGATCTCGGAAGACGTCAATGACATTTCCTTCTTCAATGATTTGGCCTTTATCCATTACAGCGATTCTTTGGCATATTTGTTTGACCACTTCCATTTCATGGGTGATCATGACAATCGTCACGCCAAGCTCCCTATTAATTTTCTTAAGGAGCTCTAAAGTTGCCTGAGTGGTTTCGGGATCTAGTGCGGAAGTTGCCTCGTCGCTTAAAAGTATTTTCGGATCCGAAGATAGAGCTCGGGCGATGCCTACTCTTTGCTTCTGACCGCCTGAAAGTTGGGCTGGATATTTATTTCTGTGTTCAGTTAAGCCAACTAGGTCTAGTAAAGGTTCGACCTTTTTCTTAATTTCCTCTTTGCTAGCCCCTGCCAGCTCAAGAGGCAGTGCCACATTGTCATAGACTGTTCTTGAAGAGAGAAGATTGAAATGCTGGAAAATCATGCCGATTTCTCGTCGCATCATTCGCAGATCCGCATTGCGCATGGCAGTAAGGTCTTTCCCATCGACTATGACTGTTCCATGAGTTGGTCGGTTAAGTAGATTGATACACCTGACAAGCGTGCTTTTGCCTGCGCCACTTCGGCCTATGATGCCGAAGATTTCGCCGGCATTTACATGGATGTTCACATCTTTGCATGCAAAGAACGTGGACTTGCCGTCAGCCGTTTTGTACTCCTGCGATATGTGTTGAAGATCTATCATGTTTTTCCGTATCAAGTCCTGCACTGATTATTTGGCTAGGAACAAATTGTTTCAATGCGGTAATTCAGTCTTGAGTACGCTTTGCGTTAGCAAATGCGCAACAAGCTAGAGATTATCTAAGAAAAGAATGAAGAATAAGCCCCTTGAAATAATTTCTTTTGCTTCCGAAAGTGGTTTGGGCTGATTTTGATACAAGGGAAGAAATTCATATAGGCCATGATGCAGATTTTATGAGTCTGCAATAATGGATGTTAGAGTTGAATGACGGTTCATAAATTTCCGTGGTATAGAGCTAAGAAAGGTTGCAAGTGAGCAACTTTTTCGAAAAAAGCTGGGACTTCACCCTTGCTTGCGTCATTTTCTATCGCTTGACCATTTATAACAAATGGAATCTTCTTGTAATTCTGATATTTAGGAGAACGTTAGGATT
>JAJPXW010000139.1 GCA_021205255.1 Burkholderiales bacterium | reverse complement strand
CGCTAACAGCCTGCTTGATGCCGTTGGAGGAGTTGGTAGCTCCAGAAATGGATTCGATGCCTTCGATCGTGCCTGCTTCGATAATTGCAGGGATCATTTCGTCGATCGGGGCCTGAATGATCATATCGGTTTCTTCGTGCTTCGTTACTTCGATGTTAGCGATCTTGCCGTCCTTAATCGTCACTTGAACGTTGATCTTGCCATGAAGGCCGTCACCAACGCCATCGTATACGCCGTCTTTGTAAGCGGCGTTAGCGGCAAGTGCGAAGCAAAGGCCAGCAAGAATTACGAGTAATTTTTTCATTCGAAACTCCATGGATGAATGATTGAACAAACACAACAGTAGGACAATTACTATGCAGTTCTTATTGTATAGTTAAATCGTGGGTATTTCAAAATATTGCTAAACAATTATGCAATACGAGTTGTGGGAAAAACACTTCTATTCTTTCTTGGAACTCGAATTACCTTTATTCAGAAGCCCTTGCACATTTTCTAGCATATCGCCAACCATATTTTCCATATCGAATTCCGGTTTCCAACCCCACTCTTCCTCCGCACAAGTTTCGTCTAAGCTGTCTGGCCAAGATTCAGCAATTGACTGCCTTAATGGGTCAACTTCATAAGTTATCTTAAAGTCGGAAATTTTTTTCGAGATGGATTTGGCTAACTGCGCAGGCGTAAAACTCATGGCCGATAGATTAAAAGAGTTCCTGTGCTTTAAATTTTCAGGATTCGCTATCATTAATTCAATAGCTGCTCTAATCGCGTCTGGCATATACATAAAATCCATTGGCGTATCCGGCGCTATTGGGCACTTATATGGTTCGCCTTTTACAGCCGACCAGAATATCTCCACCGCATAATCAGTGGTTCCACCTCCTGGCGGTGTTTTATAGGAAATCAATCCTGGGTATCTGACGCTTCGGGTATCTGTCTCATATTTGTTGTAGTAATAGTTCGATAGCAGCTCCCCGGTTACTTTTGTGATTCCGTACATTGTGGTCGGTCTCATTATCGTGTCCTGAGGCGTATTTAATTTTGGGGTGTTTGGGCCAAATGCTCCAATTGAACTTGGCGTAAAGACGCTACAGTGATTTTCTCGAGCTATTTCCAAAACATTAAACAAGCCATTAATGCCGACATCCCATGCCTTAAGAGGGACACTTTCAGCCGTAGCCGATAGCAAAGCTGCAAGGTTATAGATAGTGTCGATTTCGTAATTTTTAACAGCCGTTTCAATAGAGGCTTTATCGCAAACATTGACTAAGGCACTTGGACCTGCTTCTTTAATATCTTGTGGTAAAGGTGTCCGGGAAGTGTATCCGGCTACTACTGTCCCGGTCTCATTCAGATATGTCCTTAAAGCCGGAACTAATTCAGAGCCAATCTGACCAGTACTGCCAATCACCAATATGTTTTTCATTTTGATTAAGCTCACTTCAACTGATCTTCCACTCTCCCAATTTTGTAATGACCGGAATGCAATGAGTGGATTTGTCACAAGCCAAGTCTTAGCACCTGGACTTGGCCAATTTTTAGAAATTATCAGAAGGTCGAATGACCTTTTGCCAATAATTGATTGAGAATTGAAAATAGGTTGATCAATATCAATATGGCTCAAACCAGTTATATGGAGCATACATATAGAAAACGATGCCACCAACGATAATGCCTAGAATAATGGCAAGTAACCACATCCAGATACTTGTCGACGGTGGTCTGTCGAATTCTTCAAGAAGTTTATTGCATTTTGGACAGTAGACCCTAACTACGTTGCCTTTTTCCTTCTGTGCCTTCGGCATAATCATGGCTCCGCAATTTGGACACTTTACCCGCACATCTACGTCCCGAGGATCTTCCGGCACGCCCTTTTCTCGGTAGTACAGAGCAATACCGGAGGGTCTTTCATCGATAAAGTTAAACTCAACTATGTCCTTTAGCACTGGTTTGTAACCCTCAGCTAGATCCTTGGACTCAAAGACATAGTCTTCCCCTCCTCCGCACTTGATTAGGCCTTTTTTGCCGTTTTCTGAAATTTCAGCGACTACGCCTTTTAGTTTCTTATCTTCCATGTCTTGACCCAGTTTCTGCTTCGGCTATTTAATTTGGACTGTTTAAGATGCTTACTTGTAGCTAAAACACTAGTAGCTTTTTGAAAAGTGCTCCTACTAATGCTGCTAACTAAGCAAGTGCATAACTCACTTACTTTAGCTAACTCGTGGCAGATCGGCAAAACAGGTGGTGTATTGTGGGCTTACACGGTCTCTCTTCATTTGCCAGGCTTCCTTATGGAGAAGGCTAGCAGCGTGGACAACGGTGTATTTGCCAAAATGCGCATTAATTCTGTCTACTGTATTGGCCAAGAGCTCATTGCGCTCCCACCTTTCTTCTACGAACAAATCTAGCGGTTCAAGTTTCTTAGGAGAAAGTTCGGATAAGTAGACACCGGCTCTCTTATAGGCATAACCGGGCCGGTAATATTGATTGAGCAAATACATGGCAGCCTGAATAATAGTAGTCGGATCGTCAGCTCCCCTTTCAAGACCAATTGCCGGATAGACGTGATATTGAGGATCTTGTTTCCGGAAACGATTAGTGTTGAGGACGATACCGACTACATGGGCGCAACTTCCTTCTCTACGCACTGTCCTAACCGCTTCTTCGGCATGAAAGCAAATGGCTCCTGCAAGCTCTTCCTTACTGCCGACCATTGCGCCAAAACTTCGGCTTCGCAGTATTTGCTTGCGTTTGGGATGAAGCTCTTCGAAGTCAATGCAGTTTTCCCCGCGAAGTTCCCTTACTGTTCTTGCTAATACGATATTGAACTGGTTTTCAATAGTGGCTGGATCGGCTTGCGCTAGTTGCAGAACGGTTTCTATTCCTAAGGCATTCAATCGCTTTTCGTATCTTCTCCCTACTCCCCATACTTCCGAAATTGGCTGGCATGCCAAGGCTTTCTTTCTTTGATTGGAATTAAGCGGCAGCCAGTTACATACTCCTTTTAGCCCAGGATATTTTTTAGCCAGATGATTGCAGTACTTAGCCAGAGTTTTTGTTGGAGCGATACCGACACAGGTAGGAATTCCTACCCATTGCATCACTCGGTTTTTAATTTGGAATCCAAGATTAGTCAGATTGACGCCTGCCTCCTGCAATCCAGAAAAATTAGCGAACGCCTCATCGATTGAATAGACCTCTAAACCAGCTGACAGCGAAGCAATGGCCGTCATCATTCTTCCGGAAAGGTCTCCGTAAAGTTCATAGTTGCTGGAAAAGACAGAGACCTTATTCTGGATGCAAAACTCTTCGATTTGGAAAAAGGGCTGTCCCATCTTGATACCAAGCTTTTTAGCCTCTTTGGATCGAGCTACCACGCAACCATCATTGTTGCTTAAAACAATGATTGGGCGATACCTAAGATCTGGCCGAAATACTCTTTCGCAGGACGCAAAAAACGAATTCCCGTCCACCAGCGCGTAGACCTGGTTCATTTTCAAAACAGCTTGTAAGGTTAAAGATGGAGACGACTTAGACTTGCTTTATTACGTAAGTCACTACTCCAACGGCTACCCATTCATCGTTTTCTCCTGGATAGATATCGGTATAGGCCGGATCAGGAGATTCTGCCTCTAGCTTTAGCACTCCGTCCTTGTTATAGAGTCTTTTGACAGTAAAGTCGTCATTGACGCGCATGATGACGATGTCCCCATGCCGAGGCTCTTTTGAGCGATCTAGAACTAGTAGGTCGCCATCGCTAATACCAGCAGACACCATGGAATTACCAGATGCTCTAAGTAGGAAAGTAGCAGCTGGAACACCAACAAGGAGTTGGTTAAGGTCGACTTTTTCCTTGATGTAGGCTTCTGCTGGAGATGGAAATCCGGCCTGAACGGAAAAGTCAAGATAAGGGATGGAGACTGGACCAGCTGTGGAGCGTCCAATGCGACTGAGCTTTAAAGGAAGCTTGTCAAGAGTGGCAGCCTGCAGAATATATCTTAACCAAG
>JAJPXW010000129.1 GCA_021205255.1 Burkholderiales bacterium | reverse complement strand
CCTGGGTACCGCTTGCGGTAGCTAGCCGGAGGGCTTCGACTTCACCCCAGTCCTTCTTGCTCTCCCTCATGCGCCTACGACTGTCGTTTTTAATCCAGTCGACTTCGGAATCTGTGAACGAATAGACTCTCCAGTCGGCTGGATGGGTTAGCTGTGAGACGAAAAACGGATATTTATTCTTCTTTACCGACTCAGCCGCCAAATAGTCGAGATCGTCGCACGTCAGCTGTTCGGGATCCGAAGGAATTGTCCGGCAGGAGGAAAGTAAAAAAGCCGTAGCTACGGCGGAAGCAAACAGCCCCGCCGCTTTCAAAGTAATACTAAATCTCATTTACGTTTTTTAGCTCTTGCTCCTGGGGCAGGAACATCCTTTACTGCGGTCAAAAGCGCTTCTTCCTGTTGCTCAGCCTGCTGTTGCACTTGATATTTATAATTTCTGATAGAAGGGCGGTTCTGGTTGTTGTCAATAATCCTCTGGATTTCGGATGCTTTATCTGGCATATCCAGCGCCGTATAGCAGTTCTTTATAACTTCGAGGGCTTCCATCGCCTGGTCGGTGGACTGGAAATCCGTCAACACGGTCTGCGCTCTATTGATAGCAGCGATATAAGCCTTGCGGGAATAGTAGTACTTTGCCACGTTGAGCTCGTAGGAGGCCTGCGCGACGACTAGCTCGTACATTCTGTCGCGGGCATCGTTCGCATATCTGCTACGTGGGAATCTTTCGACAAGTTCCTTGAAAATATCAAAAGCATCGCGTGCAGCAGACGAATCCCTCTGGGAAAGGTCTTGGGTGTAGATCCAGCTCAGCCAACCACCATCGTCCTCATCGAGGGTGCACATCCCTTTCAGATACATGGCGTACGGGGAAAGAGGATGCTCGGGGTATTGGCGCAGGAAACGGTCGCAGGTTTGGACGCATTGAGCCTGCTCGGTATCTTTGAAATAGGCATAAGCCGTTTCAATCTGGGCTTGCTGTGCATAGCGACCATAGGGATAGCGGGCTTCCAGTTTCTGATAGTAGTTGCGAGCCGTCTCCCAGTTTCCATCGTTTAAATTGTCTCGGGCTTCGTTATAGAGCTTGTCGGCAGACCAACCTTCCGTTTGATCCGTTCCAAGGTTTTTCAGCCAGCTGCATGAGGCCGTAGTTAAAATTAAACCTCCCAACGCTAAACAAACACACAACCGTAGCAAAGAAGTTTTAATTACAGACATATGGAACAAGAGGAAAAAAGTTTTGTAGTTTCTTCTGATTATATCGAGGAACACCCGAGCGCCGTTGAGCCTTCGCAAAAAGATGCAAAAAAATTCATCTACGAAGTGGGGATAAACGATGATGGGGATCGCCTCGATAAGGTCTTGAGCGCGAAACTACCTGACATTTCTAGATCGCGAATAAAGAATTTAATCGAAAGTGGGTGTGTATTAATTAATGGAGAGCCTTCCATTAAGCCAAAACAAAAGCTTCAAATTGGCCAGCTCATAGAAATGGATATAAAACCTCGCCCTGAAGACGAAAGTTTTATTCCTGTAGATATTCCTCTTGATATTGTTTATGAAGACGATAGCTTGCTTGTCATCAATAAACCACCTGGACTTGTTGTGCATCCAGCGGCTGGCCATTGGCAAGACACCCTTTTAAATGGATTACTATTTCATCGGCCACAACTAAAAAATTTACCTAGAGCTGGCATAGTCCATCGGTTAGACAGGGACACTTCCGGACTGATGGTCGTTGCTAAAACAGAAGTTGCACAAAATAGTCTTGTTAACCAATTACAAGAAAGAACTGTTAAAAGAGAGTATTGGGCTATCGTTAAAGGAGGAGCTCCTAAGGAAAAAACTATTACCGCTTCAATAGAAAGAGATCCTCACCATCCTTTGCGCTTTAGCATCGGAAACTCCCCACGAGCTAAACCAGCAACGACAAGTATTCGCTTAGTCCAAACCAATCAAGTTGGAGCAAAAACCTATTCCTGGATTGCGGCTCGCCTCAAGACTGGGAGAACTCATCAAATACGCGTGCATATGGAATCTTTAGGACTTCCATTAGTCGGAGACCCACTTTATCGCTCCAGACTTCCTGTTCCTAAAGATGATGGCTCGATGGCTTCAACTTTTAATCGTCAAGCACTTCATGCCAGCAGACTTGGCCTAATTCATCCAGAAACCAACGAGACCATCGAATGGTTTGTAGAACCTCCTGAAGATTTCAAGAAATTAATGGAAGAACTAAGTTTTGCCCCGTGGGATAAACCAGTGAAAGTTTTTGAAGACCCTCTAGTCAATCTTCACGAAACAGAAGAGCTCTCAGAATCCAATAATGGCATCGGAACCATAACCTCATGGAAAGATTTTGACTTTGGTGACGAAGAGGAATGAAATGATACAGGCTGACTTTGCAAGTAATGACAAAGAAACTTCAATCCCTTTCAAACCTAAAGCTGAGATTATTGTTCCAGATTGGCCAGCTCCTAAAAATGTCCAAGCCTTTTTTACTTTGAGGAGAGGTGGATTTTCGGAAGGGCCGTATGGAGATTCAACGGGTGCGCATGGCTTGAACCTTGGTGTGCACGTTGGAGATAAAAAAGAAACTGTTTTAGCCAACAGGGATCTTGTCCGAGATTTAGGTTGTAAAGATATTAAGTGGCTTAATCAAATTCATTCCACCAACGTTGTGGAAGCTAAAGAGGTCGGAGAGCAACCACCTGATGCCGACGGAGCCTGGACAATGGACTCTGGAATGGGCTGTGTAGTAATGACAGCAGATTGCTTACCAGTTCTTTTGTGTAGCAGCAATGGCGGGGTTGTTGCTGCAGCTCACGCTGGTTGGAAAGGTCTAGCCGATGGAGTTCTGCAAGCAACAGTTAAAGAAATGCAAAAACATGCCGGAAAGAATATAGAAATAATGGCGTGGCTTGGTCCAAGAATAGGAGAAAGAGTCTTCGTAGTGCAAGATGACGTTCGTCAACATTACCTTGACTCTAGCCTAAGGGATGGAGTAGAAGAAAACATTGTCTCTTGTCCTGAAGGATTCTTACTTAACTTAGCTGGATTCGCTAAACTTGCTCTAAAACAAGTAGCTGTAGAACAAGTTTTTGATTGTGGTCTTTCGACTTTTGAAAACAAAGATCTTTTCTACAGCTATAGGCGTGACGGAATCACTGGTAGACATGCAGCAGTTATCTACAAAAATGCATAACACTAGAAGAGAGCATCCTAACAAGGAATATTATTGTTATTACGTGCAGACAAGCTATAAGCAACTGACTCCGAGTGATTTTGTAATTGGATTGCTTTTTGTAATAGTGATATTTGCCACTCCGGCATTTATAGTGCCAAAGTTATTTTTTGAGTCTCCATGGGTCATCTTGACTGTTCTAGTTGCCGAAATTGCTGCCGGGTGGCTAATGTTAAAGCTTAAGCCCCATAGACAAATTTCCTACCATGTAGATTCAGAAGGAATTACTAGTGAATACCGTTCAACGGCATCGCCACTAATTACTGGTATCAAATTTTGGATAAGTTTGATAGTAGGACTGTTTGGAAAGAGAGACAAAAACTATTTAAATTCCCATTCCTGTACATCCCGCCATTTCTCCTGGAACGAAGTAGTGAGAGTGATTCCTAACGAAAAGCTGAGACGCATCACACTTCAAGGTGGTCTGCATGGAAAACTTTATCTTTGGACTGCCGCCAGTAGTTATTCAAAAGTCCTTTCTTTAGTTAAAGACTACACAATGGCCTAACAATATTTCGTTAGGTAGAAGATAAACTACCTTTGAACCACAGCCTTGAGAGTTATTTACCTTGACTCTATCATGCGTTGGAACCATACACCACCAAGCTTGCATAGCTAACGGCCTCGCCATACTCGGCAGATTGGCTATTTTTCTCTTCAAATTCAGATTAAGGAAAATGTAATAAATACCCAAACTCCCAAGCCTGCAATTATGAGAAATAAGAATTCACCAAAATAGGATTGGCTTTAACAAGAAACCAACTTATTTCTAAAAAGATACTCTCTACAATCTATGGGAGCCTACT